>JADJPF010000029.1 GCA_016713405.1 Blastocatellia bacterium | reverse complement strand
CTCATCCTGTGGTTTTAATGGGTTATTTGGTGCTGGTTGAATATCAGGGCGTATGCAAATCAGCTTCATTATCAATAGATTTGAAAATATAACTTGCTAAAAAATTAAAGTTTTAATTAGCCTACGTTCTAAAATAGTTCAGCATGGTATTAGCTATCAAAAGCTGATTGAAATTGGATTATGTCGCCTTGACTTGGATCATTATGGCCTATAATTACACTTGTCATAGGGTCGTAGCAATAGGTCTAACTATAGGGTTAATATTTAGTTAGGCAGTTAATTTAGCACCTCGAACATAGAGATAACTTAGCTCAATAGCAGTATTGAAAGTTATTAAGTCTGTAATGACAACTAACTGCTTAAAGCCTTACTTGTTGGAGTGTATGAGCATTGCTATAATCAGGTTGAAGGCTAAATGTTTGGCTAAATTGAGCTATAAAAGGAACTGTTGAAGGAATATTTTGAGACGATCAGCAAAACGATGATTAGGGAGCGAAAAAGGAATTATTGAAAAGGAAAGAAACACAACAACTTTATAGCTATTACAGAGGAAAATAAAGTAGCCGTCACAACCTGTTGCAACTACAGGAGAGCCAAAATATCCCATAATTAGCTAGGAATTTGTAATTTAGGAGGTGTTTGAGATATAATAGGGATAGACAAAGGGAGACTAGGGTTGTGGTGCTTCTTTGGGACATGAAGTCACACCAGAAAAATCATAACAAGCCTAATTTTACAAGTAAATTTTCTTTCAATCTAAAATCATCTTGAATAAAGGTAGAAAAGGATTTGTTTGAGTTGAAACATTACTGTTTCCAAAACCTTGAATAAAAACTGCTGGTAAAGCTAAACTTATTAAGAGATAATTAGCAGGAAAACCGGAAGAAATAAAATGGCAACAAACCCAGAAAAAGGCAGTCAAGGAATTATTTTGCACACTGAATCTGGCACCAGCAGGGTCAAAAGTTGCTGGCCCATCAAAAATGGAAGTCATGGAATATACAGAAGCTTGAGCAAAGTCTATTGGAGCAAAGACGGCTAAACCGCCTTTAAGAGGTTGTAAAGTCCTGTTTCTCTCCAAAGTAATTAAAAATGAAAAAAATCTCACTCCAAATTTAATTTGATGGCGATCTCGAATTAATGAAACAGTATCAAACAAATGAAAAAAAACGTCCATCACTGGGTTAATAAAGGTAAAACAATATTACGGCCAAAAATTACGTCCTTGATCGTATCAAAGTTGAGTAGCAGGATTATTAACATCCACAGGATCAACTTTTTTGAGTTACGGTCGGCTTTTGAGAAATCGTGCTTCATTAACAAAATTAAGGTTTGTATTTGTAAATATTATTAGCAGCAAAACTATAATCATCTAGGCGTTGAATGCCGCTAGAGGTTTCACCTAACTAAAGCCGCCAAGTACGTCTGCGGCTGTTTCAAAACTGCATTATATTTATAGCCTCCATTAAAACGGACGGCTAGACGGTTAAAAGGTGAAAGGTTGATATCCGCTGCGATGCTAAAACTAGGCTATTTCCAATAGAAAAAGAGATTGCTCAAGTGCTAGGGGATATCGCCCGGCGACGTGCACAGATACAACACGATCACTAATTGACACAATTGTTTTTTGTTTAACAGAAAGCCTAGCTCAAGTTAAATAAAGAAAAAAGCTTTGTCTTTTTAAGCGAATATAAAAGTAAAACCGTTTGATATTGGCGAAAAGAGAGCACTTTTTTAGGGCAGTAAACGCTTCTCTAACACTAATTTTGTTGTTGAAAAAAGCCAAATACACTGCCATAAATCATTGCTACCTGTTTTAGTAACAATATTGATTATTCCTCGGATGCTCGGCCAAATTCGGCAGAATAACCATCAGACACAACTTGAAATTCGCATATTGCTTCCACTGACTAAAAGTTGTACAATGCTGCACCGTAGGGATATCGTTATTGCTTATTCCATCAATAATGGAGATTGTTTCCTCTTGCAGTTTGACCATTAAAAGAAATTCCTATGATCGCTGTTGTTCCATTGGGAAGGATTTCTATCCATGCGCCGCTCTGCCCAACTGTTAAAGTAAAGTCTGGCGGTAAATTTCGTTGGTTGGTAGGCAAACTACTAATTTTTCTCCAGTTATATTTGTACTACTTTCTGTGCGTACAGTAGCAAAGTGTTTCGCTATTAACTGTAATAAAATCTGATGTATTGCCTGGTTCTAGCTCCAATGTCAACAAGTGCTGTAGTCCCAACAGTTAAAATTAATGTTGTTGTAGCAGTTGAAAAACCTGTTGAGTATGCCACCAAGTTTATAAGAGTACTATAATTGGTAGTTGTGTTGGCAAATAAGTTTACTGTTAGATGAATTAGTAGAAAATACTAAATTAGTGTCTTCTTTTTTAATTTGGATTGCCCATTACACTAATTACTGCTCCTTGACTATCTTTTGTACTATACCAATGGTTTGAAGTTGCTCTGATGATTGAGCTAGTAGCAGTATCAGCAATTATTAGTAAGGAAGTAATGAAACTTAATTTAATTAACTTGGTTTAGCCTTAATCCTAGTAAACATTGTGAACATTCTTTAGCTGGTTGTGGTCCGATGAAATAATTATATTTTAATTTAGAAAGACTGACATAAAATTTGCAGCCTAACACATAAAAGTACCTATTTATATTTTATTAAGTGCATTTTTATTTAATCAAAATCAACTACGTTATGTTTAATTCCTTACAGCTTATAAATGAAGTATTAGATGGGAAATATCGTATAGACAAGCAACTTGGTCAAGGTGGAATGGGGGCTGTCTGTCTAGCTACTCATCTTGGGACAAAGCGATTAGTCGCGCTTAAAGTTGTTACGCCTCAATTTATGAGCAATACTAGCTTTGTAGAGCGTTTTAAGCGTGAGATGAAGCTATGGGATTCACTTCCTATCCAAACGTTGTAAATATTAGTGATTTTGGTTTTACAACCTTTCGAGATGACATACTTGCTTATATGGTGATGGAATATACCTAAGTAGGTAGTAATTTAGGTAATTTAATTAAGCAAAAGGAAGCTACCCCTAGGAGCTTATTACTGATATAGTTGAGCAAATTTGTTTGGCGATTCGTACAGCACACCTGCAGGAATAATTCACCGGGACTTAAAGCCTGATAATGTTTGGTTAGAACCAAATGGACGCCGGTAGCTACAATGTCAAAATCTTAGACTTTGGACTAGCTAAACTGCGGCCCAATATGCCATGCAGGAATAATAAATAAACCCTGAGAAAAAAATCCTGTTAAATATCTCTTAAAACTTCTTCCAAAACTTTAGTTAATACTTCTTCAACCGAATCCGTATCCTTTGCCAGTGAAATTACGCTTCAACCCCAGAAAATGAAAAAGAAGATTCTCACGAAAGCGAGACAAAAGTTATTCAGCCTCGCTTGACAGCTAGTAATGATAACAATAGCACTAATGCTGATAATAGCCTTACACAAGTTGGGGATCTGCTTGGAACGGACCGCTTTACTATGTCGCTTGAAACAATGTAGCGGAGAACAAAACTTAGATGGACGATCAGATATTTATAGCCTTGGTGTCGTGATTTGCAAATGCTAGCAGGTGAAACCCCTTTTCAAGGTAATATTTATCTTTGTGGTTCATCCATACAACTACCCTACCACCACCATTACAACAAAAAATATTTTAATTTCTGAACCCATAGTCAATTTAGTTATGTCAGCATTGGCAAAAGATCCAAAAGATCGTCCGCCCGATGCAATGGCATTTGCGGCAACATTTCGAGCCAATGCTAGTGGGGGAAAGTGCATTCTTGCGTCAGGCAATTAGTTTATATAGCGAGCATTTTTTTTTCCTTTTGTTCGTTAGCTTTTCTTGGTTATATTGACAATGATGTTTGGGGATTGTAGCATTTTTATGGGAATACAAATTCCAGCATTTCATAAGCTTAAAAATAATTCATGCTATTATTATTTTCTTTATCACTTCGAAAGTATTAACAATGCGGTTTACAGGTAGTTTAATTGTGCGAATGGTATACTTTTTATTGAATATCCTGCAATTGCTTTTAAGAAAGGGTTGTTTATCAAGCTTTTAGGCAAGGATTTAAGGCGTTTGTTATCGGATCTTTATTTGCGCACACGGACCTTTCCTCTATGTTGCAATTCCTATAATAGTTAATTCTTCTTTGCCAATAAACCCTAATACTTGGCCTTATTGGGTAAATAACTTGATTTTTAATAACTATAACAGGCTTAACACTTAGAAAAGACTTTTAGCGGGAAAATGGCTTTATTCTCCCGTCACGCTTTGGGGAAAACCTAGAAGGTCAAGCTGCTTTGGATCGCTCTAAAGCTTTAGTAGAAAAACTAGAAGGTAGTATAGGAAAAATTTTTCCTTTATTTGTATTTGTAATGATAAATGTTTCAATTTTAGCAATTATGCTGGGTTGGTCATTTATTAACCATATAAGCTATAGCCGTACTTCCTCAGATATTGCCATTGAAATAACTACTGTTTCTTTAGGAATTATTTTAAGTATTGTTATTTGTACTCTACTTTGTCCAATAATTGGAATAGGTTACGCGCTTTTTTACCTAAAAGCTCGTCAAGCAGGAGGAGAAAAGACCTTTTCCCAAACGATATAATGACTGATCTTACGCAGTAAGAATAAGTAGTGAAGAAATAAAGAGGTTAGTACCAAAGAAGTAGAAGAAATAACTCAAGAATGGATTTCATAGGGGGTTTGAGGAAATAGGGTTATAAAGAAAATGTAAGTTATAGTATTATCAGGGTATTAATCAATTTTTCATACGGAAAAACCAATGACCCTGATAATGATACTTTATATGATAGCGATAATATACAGAGATACAAGGACAAATAGTGTAGAACTAGCAAGTTGGTATAAAGGAGTCAGTCATGATCAGATAAGTAGAATGCTGCAAAGTAAATGTCACTGGCCAACACTCCCTGTGTGAAATATTTGCGAAAAAACTAATAGGAAATATGACAAAAGGATATTTGATAATAGATGATACTGTGCTAAAAAAATACGGACAGAAGATATTTGGGGTAAGTTGGGTGTATAGTAGTAGCCTAAAGAAAACACTGCAAGGAATAAACGTCGTAATGATATTATGGACAAATGGAGTAGTGAAAGTGCCTTTAGGAATAAAAGTTTGGGTAAAAAGGAAGGCATAGCAAATAGTATTAGCATCAAAAATGTTGAGATGGGCTAAAATAATTGGGTTTAAGCCCTCTTACGTATTATTTGATAGCTGGTATGCTTCCAAAAATTTCTTAAGCAAATAGAAAAATATGGATGGAAATTCATAAGTAGATTGAAAGTAATCGAAAGTTTGCAGATAAGCAATTACGTAAGCATTGGCCTTATCGCTATGGACATGGTATAGGAAAATTGTCAGGTTCTATTGAGGTTTTAGTAGTAAAAAGACGGCTCTAGATTTCTCGCTAGTAATGACCTTAGCCTATCTATCCAAGATATTAAGCTTCGCTATGCTAGCCGTCAATTAATTGAAGAAACTTTCAAAGTCTTAAAATTCCAACTTGCTTGGGCTAAAAACCCTTCTCATTCCAAAACTGCTCAGATTGCTCATCTTCATCTTTGCTTGATGGCTTTTGCTGCTTAGAAGCCGAATCTGCTTCCACTGGCTTAACTCCTTATTCCATAAGGCGTTCCTTATTTCCTGATGCTGTTCCTACACATTCCTATTTAATTCAATACTTTACACAGGCTGCGTAAGATCAGTAATGATTTAAAACTTCCTTAATTAAGGAATTTCCAAAATGATTGATAATATCTTAATAAAATCATAAAAGGCGACTGTATAGAATTATTTAAGTTAATCCCTGATGAAAGTGTAGATATAACTTTTTGCAGATCCTCCATTTAACCTAAAAAAAAATATAACTCCCATAAAGATAGCCTTATTATCCAAGATTATTTAGATTGGTGTAACAATGGATTAAAGAAACAGTGCGTGTAACTAAACCAACAGGATCTATTTTCTTACATAATATTCCAAAATGGCTGACGTATTATTCCTCTATGCTTAATAAAATAGCTGATTTTAAGCATTGGATTTGCTGGGACGCACCTACTATGCCGATGGGAAAACCTTGCAACCCTCACATTATGGAATGCTTTATTATGCAAAAGATACAAAGAAAAATAAGTTTTATGAAATTAGATATCCACATAAACGTTGTCGAAAATGTAATTACCTACAAAAAGATTACGGAGGTAAAAAGCTGCTCTGCATCCTTTTGGGCCCTTGTTTCAGATGTGGACAGACATTCACCGAGTTAAACATAACAAATATAGGGACGATCACCCTTGTCAACTTCCAATACATCTTTTAGAACGTGTTATTTTAATGTCAACGGATGAAGGAGATATTGTATTTGATCCATTTTCAGGAACAGGAACTACAGCAGTTGCAGCTAGGAGACTAGGCAGAAATTACCTTGGGTTTGAACTTGATGATGAATATGCAAATATTTCTATGAATAAATTGACTCAAGAATCAGCTAGCTCCAAAATAGGAAATTCCTGGGTGAGCTATTTTTTATGGTATTGTAACTTTAAGAGATAAAGATTGGGAAAATATTTCTCAATACTATTTAATTCCAAACACAGCAAAACAAGTTGATTGTGTTGAAATCAAACTAAAAGATATTGAACAAAGGTGCATATGTCCATCTTAGGCTTATATTTTATGACTTTGTTTTCCTCTCTAGATAAGTTATAAAATAGCCAACAATTAAGTTTACTTCAAAAACACTATCAAATATTACTTAAGAGCAAAGAATGAGAGAATGTAAGCAATGCCGTAGTTGTTATGACGATAGTTTAGAAATTTGCCCAGCGGATGGCGAGCAGTTACATTATTCTTTGCCCATTTCTACAATAATTAATGATACTTTACCAATTAACTAATCTTTTAGCCTATGGTTCAATGGGCAGCGTTTACCGTGCTGAGCAACAAGGACTGCAACGTCCAGTAGCAATAAAAATACTTAATCCTAAACTTTTAACAAGCAATGTTGCCCGCGAACGTTTTCGCCGTGAAGCTTTAGTTGCTGCAAGTATAAAAACACCCAAATATTATAGCGGTTTACGACTTTGCAACTACTAGTAATGGGCTTTGTTATATAGTTATGGAGCTTTTTAGAAGGGCAAACTTTTAGCCCAACGCTTAAAAGTTGAGACCAAAATAACTGTAAAACGAAGCTGTAAAAATTACTTTAGAAGTTTGCGAAGCTCTAACCCAAGCTCATAGTCGGGGAATGATTCATCGAGACTTAAAACCTTCTAATATTTTTCTGTCTCAAATTGGTAACGACACAGTAACTAAAATTATTGATTTTGGGCTAGTTAAATTAAAAGAACGCACTACAAAAAACATTACTTCAGGAGCTTTAATTGGCTCACTACATTACACAGCCCCAGAACAATTTCGCAGCATTGAAATAGATGCTCGTGCTGATATTTATGCTTTAGGAACGATTCTTTATCATATGCTAACAGGTCGTCCCCTTTTGATACTCCAAACAAAACGCAGCTAATTTATCAGCAATTAAAATGCTAAAGCTTTGCCACCTCATCATATTGTTTTTGATATTTCTCCACTTATAGAAGCGGCTGTAATGAAAGCGTTGGAAAAAGATCCCAAGCGCGTTTTCAATCAATTACCGAGTTTGCTGCTGCACTAAAACAAGCTCCAAACGTAACTTGCGCCGCACAGTAGGAATGTTTATTTCCTACCACTAGATAAAAAAGTAGCCCTACACCAGAAACAGAACTCCAACAAGCTACACAACAAGCCCTATCTTTTTGAGCATTTTGTAGCACGTAAAAGAGAACGTGCTAAACTACGTCAAGCTTATGAACAAGCAAGCGAAGGAAAAGCTATTGCACTCTTAATTGCCGGTGATGCAGGAATTGGTAAATCACAACTTTTAAGTCAACTTATAAAGAGTTTCAAGAAACAGGAACTCTTTGCTTTTGTGGTCAATTTACCAACAATGTAACGCCTCTTGGTCACTTCTAAATATAAAACCTTATTTACAAGAACTATTATCAGATATAAGTAAATTCCAAGAAATTTTTGGTTCAATTGCAGCAAATGTGCAAGAAGAAATTTTAGAGATTTCGTCTAAATGCCAACAGCCGCGCTATTTCAGCCTAAAGTAGAAAATCGCTCAGAAAATCTTCTGAACTGCTAGCACAAGTTTTTTTGCAGCTATCACAAAACAGCCAATAGTAATTGCTTTGGACGACCTGCATTTAGCTGACGAAGCTAACCTTAATTTTTAATATATTTAACAAGTATAGCAACCTATAAGCAAATACTTTTTCTTTTCACTGCTCAGCCAAGAGCTAGCACGTCCAGAAAATATGGTAGCTAATTGGTTAGATAGAATGTCAAATCAGCGTCAATTACAAAGATTAGCCCTAATAGGCCGCTAGCCGCTAGCGATGTTCGACAACTAATAGAAAAGATTTTTTCACCCATTGTTATTTCAGACGAAGCTATAACTAAACTAGTAACAGCAACTGAAGGAAACCCATTTTATTTAACAAATTTGCTACGTTTAATGCTCTCAGAAAGCCAAATTAGCTGGGATGGTCAACAATGGATTACAAATAGCTTGATGACTATTAAAGTACCTGAAACCGTAGCACGATTGATTGAAGCACGCTTAAGCTTTTTGCCTGTAGAAAAGCGTCAAGTTCTGGAAAAAGCTAGTATTTAGGAGAAACTTTTGGGTTTGAAGTTTTAAGAAAATTTGTTGACTAGATGAAGACACGCTCTTAAAAATCCTGGATGATTGTTTGCGTTATGGGCTAATAAAAGAGGCTCGTATCCCTGAAGGGGGTTCAACAGAAGACGACTATTACAGTTTTACTCAATATGTACTTTTATCAAGTGCTTTATGAAAAATGGTCTGATATAGAGCGTAAAAACCAACATAAAAATTGCAGCAGAAATTTTGTCTGAATCCTCGCAGGAACAAAGCTTAAATGCTTTTGCAGCTAGACAATTTGAGTTAGCCAAAGATATAGAACAAGCCTTTTGTCATCGCAGCATTGCAGCTAACCGCGCCCGGCGTGCAGGTGAAGTAAATTTAGCTAAACAGCAACTTAAAAGCTCAAGAGTTAACAGAAAAGCTTCCTCAATTGAAAATCTGTTAGATTCAGCTACAAACTTAACAGAAGACAATAAATATTAGCTTCTAATTATTGTGATTATTTAATTTTGTTTGTTGATTTAAAAATATATGACACAGTTGCACAGGCTGAAGAATCGATGGAACTTGCTGTTAGGCTTGCACAAAAACTTGGGGAAGCAATTTTACTTGCTCGTGTGTTGGTTGCTGCTGGACATTTTCAACAAAGCCGCAATGATTACATTGCGAGCACTTAATTACTTTGAGCGAGCCTTAATGCTTTATCAGCAAACAGGAAATAAATCTCGCCATAACATTATTTTAGAACAAATAAATACACTTAGAGCTAAAACTAAGCCTCAAAAATTAACTGAAGATAGTTTTTAACTATTCTTGAAAAAGGTGCTTGTTTAACTCGTTGATTAAATTGCAGATATTTAACAAAAAATCCTGTGCGTGATTTTTGGTCTAATTTCCGCTTGACGACTAAGTAAAGCTGCAATTTCAGACTTAAAATTAGGACGAGGATAAAGCAACACAACTTTTCAATAGTTTCTTTGTCTAGCTCGTCAAATCTATTACCAATAACATCAAAGGCCGCGCCTTCGTGCAAAAGATGAGCTTCTGCACCAAATTCTAGCCCCACAGTAATGTTTAGATGAAGGCTAATGGCTTCTGTAACTTTGTGGCGTAAATTGTCCGACAAGGCTTGTTTAGCCAAAAATCTTCAGCAATTTTTGAACCTTCTACAGCAAAACACTCTGTTAGTGGGTCTTTTGCCAATATTTTCCGTTAAGCTATGTCATGAAGCAAAGGCAGCTATATAAAAACTTCTCTGTTGTAATTTATGCCATCTCTTAAAGCTAGCAATGCTCCCCAAGTATAAGTTCGCAAACAATGATTAACTAGCATAACAGATGAAACTGAGCGACAAAATTCTTCTGATGCTTTAACAACGTCTGTTTGTGAAACTTCAATATCTTTTAAGTCAAGCTTTTTTATATCTTTAGCAGTTAGTCCAAGTTTTTTAAAAACTCAGCTTACCTTTAGTTTCTTTTGCCCATTTATATGTTCCTATTTTTGCCATAAACACCTTAATAAAAATTTTTTGGTAAAAGCTATCAAATTTCTTGCCAATGTCAAATAAATAAACTATCCTTTTTTGGTCGGCTGCTAATAACCACTTAAAACCCTTGATTAAGGTGATTAAAAAATCACACCTAATCTTATTGTCTTTTATTCTAACTCCAGATTTTCATAAAGGGTCTGGAATACCTGTTGGAACGGTAGTTGATGCCCAAGGTTTTGTTATTCCTCAAGCTATTGGAAATGACATTTGTTGTGGAATGCGTCTTTCAGTAACTGATTTAACACAAGATGAGTTATTAGCTAATGAAAACAGGTTGAAAAACAACTTCGAGCAATTTTCTTTCAAGGCAAGCGTCAACTACCTTGTCATCTCGTCAACGCCAAGCATTGCTTAAAGAAGGCTTGTGGGGACTACAAGAAACCTCTAAAGATAATGCTAATGTTGGTTTATGGAATTATTATGACGCACAACAACAGATGCAGGATCTTAACTTTGTCCATTTCCAAGGAGTCTTAGAAGCAAAAAATACTTTTGCTTTTGATGATTTTATTCAGTCAGCAAATGCGACGGCTGGTTATGATAGTCAAATAGGCTCAATTGGTGGTGGAAATCATTTTGTAGAAATTCAATCTATAGCAGAAGTTTTTGATGGTGCTACGGCTCATATTTGGGGAGTAAAACCTAGTCAAATTACTATTATGGTGCATTCAGGTTCTGTAGGTTTGGGTCATTTAGTAGGGGGACATTTTCGAGATCGCGCTAAAGAAATTTTTCCAAAATCAATGGCTCATCCTGAACATGGATTTTATCCTTTGCCAATCGAAGGGCGACATAAAAATATAGCTATAAATTATCTGGATGCAATGAAAAATGCTGCTAATTTTGCTTTTGCTAATCGTCTTTTTTTAGGCTTAATGGTAATTGCTGCCTTTTCTCAAATACTGGGTCGCAAGGTTTCAGCTAAATTAATTTATGATGCACCTCATAATTTGATTTGGGAAGATGAACCTTCAAAAGGAAATTATTTACATCGCAAAGGTGCTTGTCCGGCTTTAGGTGTTGAACCATCGATAAATAGCCCATTTTGTTATACAGGTCATCCAGTAATAATTCCTGGCTCTATGGGTGATTCAAGCTATTTAATGGCTGGTCAGGGAAACATAACAGCTTTATCAAGTGCTTGTTATGGTGCTGGTCGTGTAGTGGCAAGGGGTCAAGCACGAAATATGGATCAAGAAACTTACAAAAGTGTTGTAGCACCTCTTAAAGTTGTAACGCCTATTGATCCTAATGATATAGAAGTAAAACTACGACAAGATATAATGGCAAAATACCAAGATAGACTTAAGGAAGAGTCCCCGACTGCTTATAAAGCAATAACTCCTGTAGTAAACACGGTTGAGCAAGCTAGCATTGCTCGGCGTGTTGCTCGTCTTAGCCCTTTAATGACTATTAAAGGCTAGGTTTTCACTTTTTCTAAGAACAATGTAGGAAATTTTTAAGTTTTCAGATTTAATTATAACCTGTAAAATGCAAAGAATTTCCTACATTAAAAACCAATAATTAAATCCATGGAAAAAAACTCTTCTACTTTAAAAACAAAATCTCTAACCTCTTTTTTTAGTAATAAATATGTAATTGTGTTAGGGTGTATTGTAGTTGCAATATTACGTTTTTATTATTGTTGTCAAACAACTATAAACACAGGTGATACGCTTCGCCATATTAGTTGGGGATTAGTTATAAATAAGCATGGTTATTCAGCTATTAATCAAAACCTAATTGCTTTTTATCCACAATTAAAGTTTGTTGCTTGGAACCATTTGCCCTTTAACTACCCTATTTTGGCATTAGTTTTTGATCAAATAGTAACTTATATTTATCCAAGTCTTTTTTGTATAAAATTTGCACTAACAATTATTGAGTTTTTTAATACTTTATTAGTTAAAAAATTAACTAATAATTGGTTGTTATCTTTTGCTTATTGGGCATCACCTATATCTATTTGGTGGGTTTCTCATGAAGGTCAATTTGAGCCTCTACAAAATATATTTATATTTTTAGCATTACTTTTTTTTGCTAATAACTCAAGGAAAAATTTAGCATATTTGATTCTAGGTTTAGGTATTCAAGTAAAATTAACTGCTATGTTTCTACTTCCTTATTTCTTACTTAAAGAAGAAAAAGAAATAAAAACTTTAATAAAACGTGGCCTTTTTTTCTTACTAGCTTTTATTCCCACTCTTTCTTTATTTTTTATTACTAATCCTTTTCAATTAATACTCCAATCTCTTGCACTGCGCTTTAATCCATATTTCTTTAATTTTTTTGACAAGGATATGTCTTTATGGCTACCTAATTGGATGATATTTTCAAATCAAATAACTACTTATAGCTTGCTAGCTATACTTATTGCATATAGATTTCCAAAACCAGAAAGATTAGTAGAAATTATTACACCTCTTATTTTTTTAGTTTTTCTAAAAACCGTATCCCAAGCACAACCTTGGTATTTAATAACTTTATATCCCTTTCTATTAACTCTTGATAACTTAAAACTTCGCAATAGTTTATGGTTAGGTTGTTTTTTACTGGATATTTTTTCTATAGGTCAAATAATCTTTGGCCCATTTGGTTATACAGTACCAAATTATTATAAAGCTTTAAATAATGATGCTTTTATGAGATTAGATAGTTTATTTTGAGAGCTTATTTTAAGGAAATTTTGAGAGAAGCAAATTTGCTCCTCCCAAAATATTTGGCAATTAGTTTAGTAATTAGGTGTTACGCCTAAATTATAGAAGATAAAAGAATAGATGTCGGCTGTTTCTTCAATACGTTTAGAAGTGCTACTTGCACCGTGTCCAGAATTAACATTAATACGAATTAAAACAGGATTATCACCACGATGTTTTTCTTGTAAAGTTGCAGCATACTTAAATGAGTGTGCTGGAACAACCCGATCATCATGATCTGCTGTAGTTACAAGCGTTGCAGGATATTTAGTTTCTTTAATGTTATGAAGTGGAGAATAGCGATAGAGATTTTTAAAGTTTGCTTCATCTTGTTCGCTAGATCCATATTCAGGAATCCAATTCCAGCCAATAGTAAATTTTTGAAAACGTAGCATATCCATCACACCAACTTGAGGAATAGCAACCTTAAATAATTCTGGTCTTTGATTAATCACAGCACCAACAAGTAACCCGCCATTTGAACCACCTTGGATAGCTAATTTTTCTGGCGAAGTATATTTTTCTTTAATTAAATACTCACCAGCAGAAATAAAATCATCAAAAACGTTTTGCTTATTTAGCTTGCGCCCTGCTTCATGCCATTTTTCCCCATATTCATTTCCGCCACGTAGATTAGCTATTGCATAAACTCCACCTTGTTCAAAAATAGGTATTAGAAGCGGGTTAAAGCTTGGCAATAAATTTACGCTAAATCCACCATATCCATATAAAAGCACTTGGTTACTACCATCAAATTTTAACCCTTTTTTATGAATAATAAACATAGGTACTTTTGTACCATCTTTGCTAGGATAAAAAACTTGCTTAGTTTCATAATCTGTAGCCTTAAAGTCAATTTCTGGTGCGCGGAAAAGTGTAGATTTTTTGCTTTCTATGTCATAGCGGTAAATAGTTGGAGCAAAAGTAAAAGAAGTAAAAGTATAAAATACAAATTTATCTTCTCGCTCACCACCAAAACCGCCAACTGTACCAAGCGCAGGAAGTTCTACTTCATTTTCTAGTTTCCCATTTAAGTCATAAACATAAACCCTAGAGGTGACATCTTTAAGGTAAGTAGCAAAGATTTTTCCACCCGATGTTGTAACAGAACTTAAAGGTTCTTCTCGATTAGGTAAAATGTCTTTCCAATTTTTTTCATCAGGATTTTTTGGATCAAAAAGAATTAGTCGATTATTAGGAGCATTCTTATTTGTAAGAATTAAAAACTTATCTCCAACATTATCAATAAAATCAAAAGAATCATCTCCAACTTCTCCAATTATTGGAGTAAAGTTTTTCTCACCTTTGGTTACATCACGGAAAAACAGAGCATCTCCTCTTTTACCTTTTCCACGATCACTAATACTTAAAACTAAAAAATTCTCATCTTCTGTAGTTCCAGCAAAATGAAATCTTTGAGGATTATCTTTATCAGAATAAATTAGTTCATCTTCTGATTGAGGTGTTCCAACTTTATGATAATAAACTTTATGATATTCATTCTTGGAAGATAGTTTTTTACCATCTGGCGGCGCGTCATAACGACTATAATAAAATCCATGACCTTGCCAAGAAAGTCCTGACACTTTCACCCACTCAATTTTATCTACAAGCAATTTCTTAGTAGCAACATCCATTACATAATAGGTTTGCCAATCTGAGCCACCTTCAGAAATACCATAAGCTAAATATTTACCATCTTTAGAGACACCAAAAGCACCCAAGCGAGAAGTGCCATCAGAAGAAAAAGTATTAGGGTCAAGTAACATTTCTGCCTTACCATCTAAACCTTTTTGTATATAGGCTACACTTTGATTTTGCAACCCATCATTCTTAAAGAAAAAGTAATTATCCCCTCTGCGAAAGGGTGAAGAGTATTTAGGATAATTAAAAACTTTTTCTAATCTTTCCTTAACTTTTTGTCGATAAGGAATTTTTTCTAAATAATCAAAAGTTACTTTATTTTGTTCTGTCACCCATTTAGCAGTTTCTGGTGAATTATCATCTTCCAACCACCTATAAGGATCTTTTACAGCATTTCCAAAGTAAGTGTCTGTATGATCAATTTTAGCAGTTTTTGGATATTGCAACTTTATCCCCTGTGCAAAAGATTGAAAAAATATAGCCAAAACTAATATTAGGCTAAAAGCTGAAAGTAAAATTTTTCTCATGCCTTTAATATCTCCAAAATATAAAAAATTTTTTACTAAAGCGGAGCGACTTTATTTTTTATTTATCAATAGATGATGACATGTTATTTCAAGGCTGCCAAGGCACTTAAAGAGATTTTAGAAAGATTGCTGGATAATAAAAAATTTTTTTTTATTTTATTTCTACCTTATTTAATGAATTAACTATAATTTACTAATTAAAAAATAATTTATATAAAATCTATAGCTTTTATCCCAATACTTTATTACTATAACTAGCGTTTGCCCTAAGCTGTTTATTCCTAATTAGAAAAATCCTTAACTACTTAAATTACTTAGGAGAATAGGCATGAAAAAACGGTTTTTCTTAATAATAATTTTCTTGGTTTTCCCCTTTATTATCTATTCACAAACAAATGAAAATACTGAAAAATTAGATAAACCTTCGCGTGATATGGCTAAAGAAGAAATTATTTGGCAAGAATTAAAAACTCCTGACCTAATCAATATTTGGAAAAAAGCAACAGAAGCACTAGATAAAGATGATTATCAGACGGCTGCACAGTTATATGAAAAAGTTTTAGTTAAATCTCCTAAATTTGATGCTGCAATGAGGCGGTTAGGTTCAAGTTATTTAAGTTTAGGGAAGCGTAAAGAGGCTTTAGAACTGCTAGAACAAGCTGTAAAGGAAAAATCTTCTCCTGAAAATCTTATTTCCCTAGCTCAAGCACTAGCTTTTTCTGGCGAAAACCAACAAACTCCAAATAAGGATTTATCACGTGCCTTTTCTTTAGCTCAGCAAGCAGAAAGAAAATACACTGGTAATGATCCAAGTTACACTTTATTAGTCGCACAACTAGCATTTAATTTAGAAAATAATTATTTTTTATGCGAGTCAAGCCGCAAATTAATTGATAAACATTCTGATTTAATGCCTAGCCATTACTTTATGGCTATTTGTTCTTTCACAAAAGCTGATTGGGTAAATGCAAAAAAAGAGATAAGAAAGGCTCAGGAGCTAGGTTTAGAAGCAAAAGAAGTAGAAAGAATATTAGCTCTAATTAATGAAGCCACTAGCGTATCTGTTGGTAATACAAATAACCTTGGATTTTCTTCTTATTTTTATTATGCAATTTATTTAGTGATAGCCTGGATAGCAGGACTAGTTTTGCTGTTTATATTAGGTAAAGTATTTTCTAGATTAAACTTACAATTTATTGAAACAGCCGACCCAAATCTTGCAGCTAGCCCAAAAGAACTTTCCTTAAGAAAATATTACCGAATGCTAATAAATATTAGCAGTATTTATTATTATCTTTCTATGCCTGTAGTAATGTTTTTGGTAATAACAATTGTTGGTTCAATTTTATATTTCTTCTTATGGATTGGAACTATTCCAATTAAATTATTTTTATTTATTGCATTAGCTGGGTTAATGACAGTTATTGCTATGGTACGTTCTTTTTTTATAAAAATAGATTCTAATGATCCAGGTAGAGAACTTAAGCAAGACGAAGCCCCTAAACTTTGGGAACTTACCCGCGAAGTAGCTAAAACGCTTGGGACTAGACCTATTGATGAAATTCGTGTTACTCCAGGAACTGACATAGCTGTTTATGAAAAAGGAAGCTTTAGAGAAAAATCACAGGATAAAGCTAAAAGAGTTCTAATTTTAGGAATAGGTATATTAAACGGTTTTGACTTAAATGCTTTTCGTGCTGTGCTAGCTCATGAATATGGACATTTTTCTAATCGAGATACGGCTGGCGGAGATATTGCGTTAAGAGTTAGGCAAGATATGACTAAATTTGTTGTAGCCATCGCGCTAAATGGTCAAGCAGTTTGGTGGAATATTGCTTACCTATTTTTACAAGTCTATGATTTTATCTTCCGTCGTATTAGTTTTGGAGCAACTAGATTGCAAGAAGTTTTAGCTGACCGTATTGCAGCACTTAATTATAGCCCTCAAGCCTTTGAAACAGGGCTTCGTCATGTAATTCGTTGTGAAGTGGAATTTTCTCATTTAGCAAACCAAGAAATTGATAATGCTTTAGCAACTAAAAGAAGTTTATCTAATCTTTATGACTTAAAAGCTACATTAGACTCAGAGCAAGACTTAAACGAACAAGTTAATAAAATAATAGCTGAAAAAACTTCAGAAGATGATACCCATCCTAGCCCAATAGATAGGTTTAGATATATTAGCCGTATAAATAGCAAAATAGTTGAACCAAGCAATACTACAGTTTGGGAACTTTTTGCTGATCGTGAAGCTATCACTAAAGAAATGTCTACTCTAGTAGAATTAAACACAGTAGGAACAACTTATTTAACTGAATTAAAAGAAGTTGAGAAATAATTTTCTTAAAAATTGATTTTGCAAATAAGGTTAAAGCGGGATTTTGCAAAAAATCTGCTAAAAAGACTAGCCAAGCGCGATATATGCATGTACAATGTCGCCTTCAATCAACAAGTAATGGCTCGGTGATGGAATTTGGCAGACATAGCGGACTTAAAATCCGCTGCTGGGTGACTGGCGTGCCGGTTCGAGTCCGGCCCGAGCCACCTCTTAAAATTAATGCTTGATTGAGCTACTAGCTACTTACAAAAGGTAGCTTTTTTAGTTTTAAATACTAAAATTATACTCTCTTTCTAAATCATTTCTTTATCTGTTCTTACACTCTACAACTTTAATTTTTATCATATTAATTTCCTTTTATTTATTATTGCACCCTAGCAAGCGCAACTAGAGATAATAAGCATTTTGCTCTATACTTGCACAACTTTTTAGGCAATTTAGGGCAATCTAAATAACTTCCTTCTATATATTTACACTAAAAATAAAAATTTTAAGGAGTGGAAATTTATGTCAACTGAACAAGATCCTAAAGCGGTATCAGGAACTTATGCTGCTAATTTAGTGGCTGATGGAATGGCTGTAGGCTTAGGCACAGGTTCTACAGCTAGGTTTGCTATTTTACGTCTAGGAGAACGTGTTAAAGAAGGCTTAAACATTGTTGCAATCCCGACATCTGAAGCATCTGCAACATTAGCTAAAGAGTTAGGAATCAAGTTGGTTGGCTTTAATGAAGTAAATCAACTAGATATTACAATTGATGGAGCAGATGAAATTGATGCTGATTTTAATATGTTAAAAGGTGGCGGCGGCGCACTTTTACGAGAAAAAGTAGTTGCATCAATTACCAAGCGTCAAATTTGTATTGTTGACCCTAATAAAGTAGTAGAAAAATTAGGTAAATTTCCACTACCTGTTGAGGTAGTAAAATTTGGTTGGGAAGTTGTAGCAAATCGAGTTACTTCAATGGGTGGTAAATATACGGTTCGTCAACGCGATGGTCAAAATTATGTAACCGATAATGGAAACTATATTTTAGACTGCGATTTTTACCCAATTGAAAATGCACCTGAACTAGAAAAAACTCTTAAAATGATACCTGGTGTTGTAGAAGTCGGTCTATTTATCAACTTAGCTCATACTTTAATTATGGGTCATTCAAATGGTGAATGCACGGTTCGGGAGCGACAATGACCAGTAAATTAAATGATTTAGCCGCATTAATTATTGATATGGATGGTGTGCTTTGGCACGATACTGAGCCATTACCAGGACTAATAGAGTTTTTTGACTTGTTACGCAAACGCAATATTCTTTTTGTTTTAGCAACAAATAATGCTAGTAAAACGGCTGAGCAATTTCAGGAAAAACTTGCCTCAATGGGTGTTAGTGTGCGTAAAGAAGAGGTTTTAACTTCTTCTCAAGCTACAGCACTTTACTTAAAAGAACTTGCTCCAGAAGGCTCAAAAGTTTTTGTAATTGGCGAAGAAGGCTTAAAACAACCTTTAAAGGAAGCAGGTTTTGAAATTTCTACGGGACAAGCAGACTATGTTGTTTGTGGTATGGATCGGGGACTGAGTTGGGAAAAACTTGCCCAAGCAACGCTTAATATTCGTGCTGGAGCCAAGTTTATTGGGACAAATCCTGATACAACTTTTCCAACTGAAAGAGGTGTTGTACATGGCAATGGAGCAGTTTTAGCAGCATTAAAAACCGCTAGCGAAGTTGAACCAATAATTATTGGTAAACCTGAGCCAATAATGTACCAACAAGCAATGCTTCGTTTAGGAACAAATAAAGAAAATACTATCGCGTTAGGAGATCGCTTAGAAACCGATATTTTAGGAGCAAAACGCGCAGGTATTTCAAGCATTATGGTGCTAACAGGAATTAGCAAAGAATCTGACCTAGATTTGGTTGATTATCGCCCAGAATGGATTTTTGCAGGGCTTCCAGAATTAATTTTAGCTTTGCAAAATTAGTAATCACTAAAACTGTGTCTAGACTTTTTAAGGCAAAAATTTAGCGGTTGATGACGACATGTTAGCAGTTTATGACAAAAAAATAGCCTCTTTTCATTTAGCAATTTATCTTTAGCCTAAGAAAATTATGCTTTAGGAGTTGCTATGTTAGAGGCTAAAAATAATTTAGATCGACGCTATGAACTAGATTGGCTTAGAGTAATAGCTATTGTTATTTTGTTTTTCTATCACACAGGAATGATGTTTGTTAGTTGGGATTGGCATATTTCCAACAAAGAAACTTCTAAAACCCTTGAAACCATTATGGTTTGGCTACATCAATGGAGAATGCCGCTACTATTATTTATTTCTGGAGTAGGGACACATCTTGCACTTGGCCGTAGAAGTGCTTCAAGTTACGCTAAAGAACGAAGTAACCGTTTATTAATTCCACTAATTTTTGGGATGTTTATCATAGTTCCACCACAGATTTATTATGAAAAAATCGCTCTATACTCATCTTATTTAGATTTTTATTCTACTGTTTTTCAATTTATGCCTTATCCTAAAGGTAGTTTTAGCTGGCATCATCTTTGGTTTATCCTTTATTTATTTGTTTATTCTTTAATAGCATTACCTATTTTTTTATGGTTAAGAAAACCTTCTTCCACTAAATTTTTAGAATTATGTTTTAAGTTATCTAATAGAAATGGTGGCTTATTACTTTGGGTTATACCAATAATTCTTACTCAATTTTTGCTTAGACCTTTCTTTCCACGTGAAACACATGATTTAATAAATGATTGGGCATATTTCACTTTTTATTTTTTATTCTTCCTATTTGGTTATATTTCTTTCTCTTATACAAGCCTTTGGGAACTTTTTAAGACACAAAGAAAGTTAAATCTAGCGATATCTCTTGTGACTTTAGTAATATTTTATTTAATCTATTTTATTCCTTACAAATTACCAATTAATTTTGATTTACCTTGGGAAGTTATTAAAGTTATTGTAGCCTGGTTTTGGGTAGTTACTTTTATTGGCTACGGGCAAATGTACTTAAATTTTAATAGTAAATGGCTAAAATATGCTAATGAAGTGGCTTATCCCTTTTATATATTGCACCAAACAATAATTATTGCTATTGGCTACTATGTTATTCAATGGCAAGCGCATATACTTGTAAAATATAGTGTTGTGCTTTTATTAACTTTCTTAGCTTGTTTTATAGCTTATGAAGTTTTAATTAAACGAATTGGCTTTTTAAGATTAGTTTTTGGCTTAAAAAACTTAACAAAAACTCAAGAAACAAATCAATATCAGCTATCAAAAAATAGCGTTTAAGTAAGAATTTTATACATGCTAATAGGCCAATAAGTATTAAACAATGGGCATTAATTTTTATTTTTGCTACTATTATTGGACTACTTAACTTTAGTATAGTTAATACGGAAAACTTAGCTTCTGGCGACGAAAACCCCTTTTATTATCCGCTTATCTGGGAAATGACAGGGGCTTACTCAGGCTTTTTATTGCTACCGGGCATTTTATGGCTAATAAACCGTTTTCCTATTTGCCAACAAAACCTAGCTAAACATTTATTTATTCACTTAGCAGGCTCAATAGTTTATGGATTTTTTCATACTATTCTAATGAAGTTTTCCAGAATATTTATTTATAGTTTATTTAGTCTAGGATTTTATGATTATGGAGATATGCGTTATAGATTTTTGATGGAATATCATAAACAATTTATTTGGTATACTTTAGTTTTAGTTACATATCATTCAATTGTTTATTATCAAACTAATAAAGAGCGAGAACTAAAAACAGCAGAACTAGAGTTAAAAGCCTCGCAACTTGATAATCAGTTAACACAAGTTCAACTACAAGCCTTAAAAGCGCAAATCAACCCACATTTTTTATTTAATACTCTAAATATGATTTCATCTTTGATGTATGAAGATGTTAGGGCAGCAGATAAAATGCTAGTAAAATTAAGTAATTTTCTGCGTATGACGCTAGAAAAAGGAAATAGTCAAAAAATATCGTTACACCAGGAATTAGAGTTTGTAACCAGTTATTTAGACATTATGAAAGCTAGGTTTCCTGATAAACTAGATATAGTGGTTGATATTGCAGCTAATCTTCAAACTGCACTTGTTCCAAGTATGCTACTACAACCATTAGTAGAAAATTCTATCAAACATAATGACTTATCTGATAAAGATAAATATAAAATAACTATTAAAGCTCATAGAGAACAAGAAAAACTAATTCTATCTGTTTTAGATAATGGTGTAGGAATTAAGGATAGAGAAAAAGATATTTTTCAACAAGGCGTTGGCTTATCTAATATACAAACTAGGCTAAAACAGCTTTATGGAAATCAACATAAATTAAATATAGAAAATAAAGCTAATATTGGGCTAGAAGTTTTAATTGAATTGCCACTAGAAAATATTAAAGAAACAGTCAAAGAATTAAGTATAGTTAAATAATTTATGAGAGTAATAATTATAGATGATGAACTACCAGCTAGAAAAAAGATCCGTACTTTTCTAGCTGACGAGGTAGAAATTATTGGTGAAGCTAGCAATGGGCTAGAAGCGGTAAATCTTATTGAACAGCTTCAACCTGATTTAATTTTTCTTGATATTCAAATGCCTGGGCTAACAGGTTTTGAAGTTTTACAAGCTTTAGACAAAACCATTATGCCAGCAGTTATTTTTACAACAGCTTATGATGAATATGCTGTAAAGGCTTTTGAAGTAAATGCGCTAGATTACTTGCTAAAACCATTTGACGAAGAGCGTTTTCAAAAAGCACTTGAGCGTGTAAATAAACAAAATAGCCAAAATAATCAATACCAACAGCTAACAAATCTTTTATTACAACTAAAAAAACAGCCTAATTACTTACAAAGACTACTAATAAAAACTGCTGGTAAAATTGTTTTTATTAAAACTGATGAAATAAATTGGATAGAAGCAGAAGAAAAATATGTACAAATTCATGTTGGTAAAGATAAATATCTCTACCGTGAAACAATGAACGCACTAGAACAACAACTTAACTCAGAGATCTTTGCTCGTATCCATAGATCTTACATCGTTAGAATAGACTTTATTAAAGAGCTAGTCCCTTGGTCACATGGGGATTATCTATTAATTTTGCAAGATAAAACTGAGTTAAGCTTAGGTAGAAATTACCGCGATAAATTTCTTAATAATTATAAAAATTAAATTAAAAATAAATTATTTCTTATGTGTTTGCTTTTCTGCCTTTTTAATAAAGCCGTCAACATGGTCTTGACCTTGGCTTACAACTAACTTATTGATAGCTCTTTCGCCTAAAAAAGGTGCTAAAGAGTGTATTTCAAAACCGCTACTTCGTTCTAGCTTAATATCTAAGCTAAAGTCAACGTCTGTAGTGTTTTGCTTTTCAGTTAGTTTTACATTAATCCCCAAATAATCTTGTGTTTCTTTGGCTGGAGTATATTTAACTAAACCTGTCCCTACAATCTTTTTAACCATGTCTAATTTAACTGTTATTGATGAAGAAGATGTAAGCTCAACTTTTTATTGTCCAAAGAGAATGGTCGTTATTTTTTACCGCTACAGAATGAATAATTTCTGGCATATAGGTAGCAAAATTGGTTGGCTCAGAAAAAAATTCAAATACCTTTTGTTTCTCTGCTGATAGGTGATAGGTTTTCTCTATTGTTGCTTCAATCGTAAACATAGCTTCTCCAAAATTAATTTATGTTACTTAAAATAAGGAAAGGTTCTAAAAATGCTAGTCTCTAAAAAAACTACTAATTAACCAAATAACAGTGATAAGTAATAAAGTCCCTCCAGCTATATACATTAGTTGTTTCTTAAACTCACTATCACTTTTAACTTCTTTTTCTACAAGTCCTGGTATAGGTCTACTTACAGTTCGATCTGATGGGTTAAGATTTGAATTATTACTTAAATTTCTAGGAGATGAGCTATTTATATTAGAATTTTGATAGGCTGGGTTAGTAGCTAAGTTAGCTGGATCAACAGGATTTTGCATTCTCATTTTAGCTTCTGCCATTAATGTTTGTGCAGCAATAGCGGCTTCTTGTGCTACACGTTGAGATAAAACCTCTGTTTTTGTCAATATAGTTTCTGAAACACTCATTAAAACATCTTCTACCATTTCTGGTAAGGCTAAAGAAAACTCTTCTGCAATATCAAGCGGTTCAGAAGTAGTTGCTAACATTTGTGATGGAGAAGGCGATTTTTCCACTAAAGTAGCACTAATGGCTGAATGTGGCGTTGTTGTAGGAACTGAATACGGTTCAATTTTACTATGAGGATTGGTAGTATAAGAGCTTATTAATGAAGGCTTAATAGCTGGATTAGGTGATATAGCATTAGGTGACTTGCTAGCATTATATTGATTAGCCAAAGCTGCTTTTTTAGGATCATATGTGCTTAAATCCTCGGCTAATTCCGAAGCTATATCATTAAGAATACTTTTAGATGTATCTCTTAATGGCGCACTTTTAAGCCCTCCTGAACTATCTTTTCTAGCCCGAATTTGGCTAATTTCTGCCTCTAATTCTTTGGCTAGAGCTTCTAGCTTTTGCTGCTCTAAAACATTGGATGGTTCTTGTTGTGCAATGTTAGCTAAGTTATTTAAGGGTTTAGTTCCTAAAGGATCTACTTCCATAGATTGTTGGTTTTGACCAGTATTGTTTACAGGCTTTGCCATCACAGGACTTGCCATTACAGGTTGAACATTAGGAGTGTTTACCATTGTGGCATTTAAAGCTGCTTCTAGCTCCTTTTTTAACTCCAAAGCTGATTGTTGACGATCTTTTGGATCTTTAGCTAAAGCTTTTAATATTGCGGCTTCTAAAGCTGGAGGAATATCTGCTCTATGATTGCGTATTGGTGTTGGAGGCGTTGAACAGTGCATTTTAACAAGCCCCCAAGGTGTCTGAGCGCGAAAAGGCACTTTACCAACTAGCAATTCATAAAGAATTATTCCTATAGAATAAATATCTGACCGATTATCTAAATGTCGTCCATCGCATTGTTCTGGAGACATATAATAAGGAGAACCTAAAATGGCACCTCCAACAGTAATATTTTCACTATAAGCAGGATTTTGACTAAGTTTAGCAATCCCAAAATCTAGAACTCTTACCATTTCGCTTTGGTCTTCTAAATCTTCTACCATTATATTATCTGGTTTTAAGTCTCGGTGAATGATACCTTTACGATGTGCTGCTGCTGCTGCATCAGCTACTTGTGCAATTAAATTGACAGTTCGTCGCTAAGATTGTCTTCCTTCTTTTTTAAGAATATCTCTAAGTGATTTTCCTTCGACATAATCCATTACTAAATAAGCTGTACCATCATTAGTAATATTAAAATCTGAAATAGTAATAGCATTAGGATGTCGAATCATACCAGCAGCATTAGCTTCATTACGAAAGCGTTTTATTGCTTGCGGATCAGATACAAGCTCATTTTTAAGTATTTTAATAGCAAATAGACGATTAAAATTGACGTGTTTAGCTCGGTAAACTAGTCCCATTCCACCTTTACCAATAGATTCTTCTATTAGGTATTTCCCATCTAAAACACTATTAATAAAAGGGTCTTGTGAAGCTATAGGAGTTAAAGGATTTCCATCATTTGGGCAGAAGTGCATCATGTCGGAATAAACCTCGGGACACTTTGAACACTTCTTCATGAAAGAAACCTTTCTGGGGTCAAATTATTTTTGCTTGTGAGTTACCGAATTATATCTATAAAGTATCTCTAGGTAAAGTTGAAATAAATTTTAGGTAATAGACTTATATTTTTTCAAGATTATAAAAAATTCAGCAAAAACTTAGCTAGATTTTTGTAATAAACGCCTTGACACATTAGTTGGCTTTGAAGCATACTTTTGCTTTGCAGAAAAACAATCTAAATAGCTTTCGGAGGGGTGGCCGAGCGGCTTAAGGCGACGGTTTGCTAAACCGTTGTACGGGGTAAACCTGTACCGAGGGTTCGAATCCCTCCTCCTCCGTTTTATAAATAAAAAAGCAAGCCTTTTTGGGCTTGCTTTTTTGCTTATTGCTAAAAAATTTTCTAACTATTAATAACACGATCACAACGAGCCGCTAGCGTTTCTTTACCCAAAACTCTCATTAACCAACCTAATTCCGGTGAACGACTACTCCCAAACATTGCTACTCTAATAACTCCTGCAACATCACCAACATGACCTTTATAAGCAGTAGGATTTTTCTTATAGTCTTTTACTGCTGCTGCAAAGCCTAAATCAGTAGCAATTTTCTTAATATTCTCAAAAGATTGTTCAGAAGAAAAATCAATTTTGTAAGTTTCCTTAATTAAACTTAAAATTTGTTTACGATCTTCTAAAGAAACATTTGTAGCAAATGGAAGTTGGCTAACTTCTGGTAAAAATCGATCATAAAATGGTGCAAGTTGGGCGCGTAGGTCTAGGAAAGTAGCTAAGCGATTAGCTCCTTTTTCTCCACCTCGTTCAACATTTAATGCTAAACAAGTATATTCTGGATCTTTAGCCATTTCTTCTGCTAGCTCTGCGTCATAAGCACTTGCCCAATAAAAAGCTAGTTTATAAAGCTCATTAACATCCATTTTAGCTAAAATCTCTCGGCTAATACTTTCTAGTTTTACTAAGTCGGCTAAGGCTCCGGCTTGTCCCATTTTTTCTAATGCTACAGTAAATTCTTTATAATCTGCTGTAGGATTAGCTCTACGCCAATCTTCAAAATCAGAATTTGCTAAATTAAGTAAATATTCTATTACAGCTTGTCGAGGAAAACCCCTTTCCCAGTAATATTGCACATCAGCTTCAGGGTCATGACGCTTAGAAAGTTTTCTTTTTCCTCCTGTTTCACTAAGTTTTTGAATTGCAGAAACATGCGTATATTGTGGGGGCGGCCAATTCATTAATGAAAACAGTTGTAAATGTAGTGGGACGGAGGAAATCCATTCATCTGCACGAATAATATGAGTTGTACGCATAAAATGATCGTCAACTAAATGTGCAAAATGATATGTAGGAATCCCATCTGACTTAATAAGCACTGTATCAATAATATTATGTGGTAGGCTTAAAATACCTCTAATTTTATCTTCCCAACTGATGGTTTCTGTATCCATTTTAGGAGCGCGTAGGCGTAAAACATAGGGTGTGTTTGATTTTAATTTTTCCTCTATCTCATCAAAAGAAAGTTGGCGACTTTTTGCCCACTCGCCATAAATTCCTGTGCGAATGTCTGCCGCTTTCTGTTCTTCTCTAATTTGTTCTAAGTCCGTTTCTGACATAAAACAAGGATACATTACACCACGACATAGCATGTCAAAAGCACAGGCATGATAAATAGCTTTTCTGGCTGTTTGAACATAAGGGCCGTAGCCACCACGCTCTATATAACTGCCATCATCAGCCCTTACCGGGCCTTCATCGGGAGTTACTCCATAATCCATTAATGAATTTATAATTGTTGGGTAAGCTTCTTTAATACTTCTTTTGGTGTCAGTATCTTCTATACGTAAGAAAAATATCCCATTAGTTTGTTTAGCTAACCGTTGGTTGACTAGTGCTACATAAAGTCCGCCAATGTGCATCATTCCTGTAGGACTAGGGCCTACACGATTAACTATTGCACCTTCAGGTAAATTTCTTGGAGGGTATTTTTCATCTAATTCTTGCAATGATGGTAATTCTTGATGATGAGGAAAAATCATTTCTGCTAATTTGTGAAGTTGTTCTTGTGTAAATTGTGTTTCTTGCATGTTTGATAAATTTTCGTGAGTGTTAGACATATTTTTCTGATTTTTAGGATTTACATTTGTGGAACTGACAAGCTAAACAAGTCAGTCCCACAAAAAATATTAGAATTTTTCTGCAACAGTTTTAGCTTGCAAAAATAGCATTAAGTAATCGCGTCCACCTGCTTTAGAATCTGTTCCAGACATATTAAATCCGCCAAATGGATGAACATCTACTAAAGCACCTGTACATTTACGGTTAATATATAAATTACCAACATGAAAATCTCGTCGAGCGCGTTCAAGATGTTGTCGATTGCTTGAATAAACTGCACCTGTAAGCCCATATTCAGTATTATTTGCAATATCTAAAGCATGGTCAAAATTATCAGCTTTCATTAAAGCTAGAACAGGGCCAAAGATTTCTTCTTGTGAAATACGTGCTTGAGGGTCAACTCCAGCAATAACAGTTGGTTTAATAAAATAACCATCTCCTGCTTCTGGCATTGCTTCGCCACCTGCAACAACGGTTCCTTCGGTTTTGCCAATTTCGATATATTCCATAATTGAATCAAAAGCAGATTGGCTAGCCACAGGCCCCATAAAATTATTTAGATCTACTGTAGGCCCAACTTTTAAGGCTTTAGTCTTAGCTGCTACTTTTTCCAACACTTGATCATAAACATCTTCTACTATTACAGCGCGTGAGCAAGCAGAACATTTTTGACCAGAAAAACCAAAGGCTGCTGCAACAATACCGCTAGCAGCATCTTCAAGGTCGGCTGAAGAATCTACAACTATTGTGTCTTTGCCGCCCATTTCCGCTACAACGCGCTTAATCCAAATTTGTCCAGGTGAGGTTTTAGATGCTAGTTCATTGATATGAAGGCCAACTTCACGTGAACCTGTAAAAGAAATAAAGCGAGTTTTTGGATGGCTAACTAGCAAGTCTCCGATTTTGCCACCGCTGCCAGGTAAAAAGTTGACGACTCCAGCAGGTAAGGAAACAGACTCTAATAATTCCATAAATTTTGCACCAATGATTGGCGTATCGCTAGAGGGTTTTAAGACTACTGTGTTGCCTGCAACTACAGCAGCCATTGTCATACCAACCATAATTGCTAAAGGAAAATTCCAAGGTGGAATAACTACACCAACACCTAAAGGAATGTAAAACATTTCGTTAAATTCACTAGGAAGTGGAGAAGGTGTTAATTGCTGAGGTTGAGAATAGCGAATAGCTTCACGAGCATAAAAGTCCATAAAATCAATAGCTTCGGCTGTGTCTGCATCGGCTTCAGCCCAAGACTTGCCAACTTCATAAACCATCCAAGCAGAAAATTCATCTTTTCGTCGTCTCATTTCTGCCGCAGCCTTAAACACATAGCGGGCGCGGTCTTCGGCTGGAACACGTTTCCAGCTATCAAAAGCCTTATTAGCTGCTTCAATAGCACGATTAGCTAAAGCTTGGTCAGCTTTATGAACTTTTCCAATAATCTCAATTTTCTCGCTAGGATTAACAGAGGTTAAAAGATCCCCTGTTTCTACTTTTTTTCCATCTACTACACAAGGATAAGTTTTTCCTAATTCTGACTTTACATAATCTAATGCTTTTTGAAATTTTTCTATAGTACGTTCATCAGTAAAATCTAAGTAAGTTTCATTAACAAATGGTGGTAATTGCATATAAATATTCCCTCATATTAACTTAGGATAGCCCATTGGCCGTAAATGTAACGTCTTATCGCAGTTTACCCAATCGCGTCAATAGTTCTTGCCAAAGCAGTAGAAAAGCACTTCTCAAGCAACTAACTTTCTGTTAGCTTATACTGCAATTTTATTAATCAAAGAGGTTAATTTTATATGAAGAAACTATTGTCCAAAATATTCTTGGCAATAGCACTATGCGGTTTTTTGATGAGTAATACTATTTGTTTACAAGCTACTTCTCTACAAGGCGAAGAAGCTGTTGGACAAAAAGCTCCTGGTTTTAAGCTCCCCTCTCACCTTGGCGGAGACATTAACTTAGAGCAGTACCTAGGCAAAAAGTAGTAGTGCTAGCCTTTTATCCAAAAAATTTTACAGGTGGCTGAGAGTTTGAGCTAAAAAGCTTCCAAGCAGCACTTAAGCGTTATGAGGAAGCAAATGTCCAGGTTCTGGCCATCAGTAAAGATACCTTAGATTCCCACAAAGATTTTGCTAAACATTGCGGTGCCACTTATCCACTACTCAGCGATACAGAAGGAAAAATGGCTGTATCCTTTGGAGCTTTCAAAGAGGAGGGTAGCTTCTTTTCACGCCGAACTATCATAATTGATAAAGAAGGCAAAATTCGCTATGCCCAAAATGGTATGCCCAACCATGATAATTTATTAAAACTTATTTCAGAATTTAAGTAGCTAATCTACAAAAGACTAGCTAGCAATAATTTTTTGCTAGCTAGTTTTATACACTAACCAAAACACCTTCTACAGTGTGAATAATTGTTTGTTTTTTCTTTACCTTAAAGACTCTAGAATCAATAGATTTATTAAGTTTTGCTTCCTCATACCAACTAGGCTTAATTACTTTTACTTTATCCTCATATGTTTCATTTACATATGATTTCTTTGTTTCATTTATGCGATAAATTTCTGCATAAAATTCTGTTGTATTTTCTGAATCATATTCTTTCCTTAAAATTACAACTCTTTGTAAAGGCTCTATCTTAAAAAGCTTCCTAACTATTCGCTTCCACTTAATTAAGTTAAGTATAAATTCTATTAAATAAACAACTAAGAAAAAAATTAACCCTAAAACCGCTACTCTCATAAACAAACTAGCAATAGATAAAACAGTGAATACTACTAATCCAAAAGCGAAAGCAATTTTTAAGTTATAGAAATATTCTGCTTTTATTAAAGGAATTAAATTTTCTGGTTGAGTAGCATCAATTTTTTCAGCTTGGAACCATTCTGAAATCTTTAATAAAAATTTATTTGAGGTTGGAAAGGCTTGATTAGCTCGACTAGCAACAACAGGCCTTTTTATCATTGATTGAAAAGCTGAAGGAGCATCTGCTTTTATTAGCTCAATTTCTGGTTTAAATTTTTTCTCCTCTTCTTTTTGAGCAAATAAGCTTTCACAACGACTGCATTTCCCGCTAATAGGGTCAAAAGCATCTGATTGATGACAAACTTCACATCTTTCTGGAAGGTGTTCTCTTTTTATTAGCAAGTCTGACATATTTAGCTTGTTTGAATAATTTTTAGTTTTTCCTCTAAAGAAAAATCTCCTTCAATACGAACAACTTTACAAGGTAGCGTTTTTATCCACAAGTCATGATTTTTGCGACAACGGGTAAAATCTACGTTGTCATTATCGTAGTTTCCGGCCCAGTCCATAAAATCCAAATAAGTTTCATACATCCCGCCACCTGGCAAAATTTTATCTCCAAAATCTTCTGCTTCTCTTTTTGCAAGACGTTCTAAACGCATTTCTTTTGGCAACCATAAATACACTACTAAATCAAATAGTGGGATAAATGGCTCTGCCCAACTAGTCATAGCTCCAGACCAAACCCATTGATTAGTTTCTGTTAAATCCTTTAGCAATAATTTTTGTCTTTCTTCAACAGGTCTTTTAATTTGATAAGGGGGGTTTGTTTCTATCCAGTAATAATCATCCGTATCAAAATGTTTGTAGCCTAATTCTTTAGACAAAAATTTACCTAAAGTTGTAGTTCCAGATCCAGAAGCACCAAAAATATGGATCTTTTTATATTTTATAGTCTGCACACTTAAAAACCCCTTAAAATTCTTCTAAATCATAATTAATATGGCGGCTATAATAACAATTTTCACACATGCTGTATTGATAAAGCGGCCCCAAAGCTTTACCACAATGCTGACAAAGTCGTCTTAAACCTCGCTTACGTAAGCTATTTTCAATAAAGCTATTTAATAGCTGTCTTTGTTCATCACATTCTACTAGATCAGGAAAATTTTCTGGAAAACGATAACTAAGCCAAGAATAACAAGTTAAAACTTTTGTTAATCTTTCTGCTTCTTCTAATTCATTATGGTTTTGTGCAGCACTGTTTACACTAATATATTGTCTAGGCAGTGAAATTACTTTAATTACTTGATCACGATTATAGTTATTAATCCAACTTTGCCAATACCTAACAATTGTTGCATCCCGAATATCAACCGGAGTACAAGAAAAAACCAGACGATCAGATAAAGACATATTTGGATGAATATCTGCTTTTTCTGCCAGACTTATTACGGCTTCCATCCTAGCAGGACAAAGAAGCGGGGATTTAACTAGCATTTTATTACGGAAAAACTTAAGCGTTTTTGATAAAGAATTAGTTTCTAAAATATTAGCTATTTGTTCAACAAGAGCAATTCCAGGCATTACCTGGCATTGGCTAATTTGTTCAGGAATAGGCATTTTTAGACTTTCGCCAATAATTTTTAAGCTACGTTGGTTAAAAGCACCAATAAAAGCTTTTTCATACATTCCATAGCGACCGGCTCGGCCCGCTATTTGGCGAATTTCTTCGCTATTTAGCTCTCTATGCTCTTGTCCATCCCATTTTTCTGTTGTCCAAAAAAGTAAAGTTTTAATTGGAAGATTTAACCCCATTCCAATTGCATCAGTAGCAATAACAATATCTGCTTCTTGTGTACGAAAGCGGCGCGACTCTTCACGTCGAACTTCTGGAGAAAGATTTCCATAAATTACTGCAACATTTTTTCCTATAGCTTCTAGTTGTGATTTAAGTCCAAGAACATCCCGACGAGAAAAGGCTATCACGGCTGTTGCTGGTTCAAGTTCGGTTAACTTAGATGGGCGTTTTAAGACCTCCATTTCTGTAAAGCGTTGACAATGAATAATTTCTAACGGCTCGTTTAAGTGTTCAGCAATTTTTTGCACCATTTTTATACAGCTAGGTGCGCCGGTTAACACTAAATGTTTTGCAGCAACTCCAAAAAGTGCTGTAGTCCAAGCCCAACCACGATCCCGGTCAAAAAGCATTTGTGCTTCGTCAATTACTGCTACATCAACTTTTTGGGAAACATCTAGCATTTCTATTGTTGAAGCTAAATGACTGGAATTTGGCCGAAGGTCTCTTTCCTCGCCTGTTAAAAAGCTAGTTAAACGGCCTCGTTTTAGCAGTTCTTCTTGACCTTCTAAAGCTAAAAGTCTTAACGGAGCTAAATAATAGCCTGTGCTAGCTTCGGCTAAAATATTTAAAGCGTGGAAGGTTTTTCCGCTGTTAGTTGGGCCAACTAATAATGTCCAACGACGCGACATACTTCTAGCTAATTGAAAATGTTCTGGATAACTACCTATTTGAGTTATTCTTTCAGCCTCTTTTGCATGTAATGCTACGCGAGCCTGTTGGTAATGTTTTGTCTTTAATTCTTCTATCTGCTCAAGAAGCTTTTTTATTGAATAAGCTTTTTTACTACTATTAACTTTATGAAATAGATTTCCTAGATTAGAAATTAAATTATTACGCTTAAAATATGGTTTTAATTCTTCTGAATCAGGTGTTTCTATAACTAAATTAGCAAGTAAGTTAAGCTCTTTATTTACTGAAGCTAAACAATGTTCTTTAACATAAGTAATTACTTTTGCTGCATATTCTTTGGGAGTTTCTTGATAAAGTGGTTGGCTAAACCTAACTTGTTTTGCAAGTTCAAAAGGAATTTTTAAGGAAAATGTATGATCTGCCAAAGTTATTTTTTGAGAAATTTTAATTCCAACAATTGCCGAGCTATTTTTACTAAATTCAAGCAATATCCCTTCTGAAAACAGTTCTCCATGAACCAGCATTTTCCATTTATGTTTTAAGTCTCCTAAAAGACCTTTTAATTGATTGTCTACTTTTATTTCTAGTAAGTGCTTATCATTTATATTCAATAGGTTAGCTAGTTGTATTACTTCTTTTTGTAATTCAACTAGTTGGTTTTGAGTTTGGGCAATTTTATTTTGAGTTTGAGTTTTTAGCCAAGTTTGTACTAAGTCAAAATTTTTAGCTAAAATATTTTGGCGTATTTCTGGGGTAATTGCTAGTGTAAAACTTACTTTAGCTTTTGTGTTAGGAGAAATTTCTTGATTATCTAAAGTAAGTTGATAAGAAGCCATTTTACTTTCAAAAACAATATTTTTTTCTTGAGCAACAGCAATCAAAGCAAGTTGGTCAAAAATAACTGTCTCTAACTCTAAAGAAATATTTTTTAATGCTACATCTGATAGATGCTCATAGATTTTTTCTCTGTCTAGTCCAACAACATCTGAATAATTTTTCAAAAGCTCATCAATTTTGCTAACACGTTTTTCATCAAGAACTTTTAGCTTTTCATCTTTTGTATTTTGCCATTCAAAAACTTTTTTAATGATTGTGTTTAGATCATCAACCAATAACCATTGCCCTGGCATAGGTGCAGTTTTTGATGCTTCTTTCAAGCAAATATAGCCAAGTTGCCAAGCTTGTTCTGAGCTAATTTTAGGTTGGTTAATTGCTTGGGCAATATCAGCAAGAGTTTTAGTATATTGTGAAATTTGTAGTTTTCTTTTCCATGGTTCTATTAAAGGACGAAGTAGTTTTATAGCCTGTTTTCTAGCTGCTAAATCTTCAGTAGAAAAAGGTGGATTTTGTTCAAGCAAGCTAATAGCCGCTAATGGATCAGTCAAAAAAAGATCGTTACTCGTAATCAACATCTGCAATACCTTTTGTTATCTGCAACTAATTTAATGCCACCTAATTAACCTTAGGTAGTATGCTACTACTGCATTTTTGATAAATCAACCCTACTTTTTGTTGCTAGGTGGTAAGCATAACTTATAAATTCTCTTTTGCTAAACGAGAAATAATTGGTTGTTGATTCCATAATCTTTTGCTTTTGCTGGCAAGTTGCTTTATTTCTGGCTCTTCAAGTAAAAGAAAAAAATTTTTTGTTTGTAAATTGCCTAGATTATGTTTTTGACATAACTTAGTTAAATAATCTGTCATATCTTGATGGTTAGCTGACATATTGTTTTCATTGCTAAAAGCGTAATAAACACTAGCAATAGACAATTTATTTACTCGAAACTCTGCTTGAACTCGTAAAATAAAATCCCAGTCCCAATAATTGTGTAACTCGCTATCAAATAAACCTATTTTCCTATGAATGCTACTACGGTAAAGACATCCTGAAGGAATAAAGGTTGAAAAAGTCTTTATAGCTTGTGGATCATATTTATACGCAAATAACCGTATATCTATAGGAATACGAGTATTTTCACTAATTTTATAGTTAAAAATTTCTGCGTCTGTATAAAGCAAATCATAACTATCTATAGCATTTATTAAGTTTTCAATGTGCAATGGATGCAACAAATCGTCATCATCGCAAAGTAAAATAAATTCTGTCTTGGCTATATCTAAAGCAATATTACGCGCTATGACATGCTGGGAATTTTTTGCTAAGTTAATTATAGTAATGTGTAATTCTGGATATAAATTTTTAATAATTTCGATACTTTGCCCTGCATCATTAACAATAATTACTTCAAAATTCTGATAGGATTGCTGATAGAGACACTCTATTAATTCAGCTAAGGCAACAAGCCGATTATATGTTGGAATAATTACAGATATATTTTTTGCCAAACTAATTATTTCCTCTACTAATTTATTAAATTAAATAGTTTTACAAAAAAAATTTGTTTGCTAAACTAGCCAAATCTTTTATTAAAATTAGTCAAATAAGTCTAAATTAAAAATTTTTCTTAAAATTACAGTTGCAATCATTAATAAGAATGCTTTACCCTGTCAACTATTAAATCACTTATCCAGAAAACTATATACGTTCAATTACTAAAGGTATGGTTACTAAAGATCACATTATTCAAAAATTAAAACAACGTCTTGAGCGCAAATGTAATGCAATAGAACTAACACATTGGGCTAAGGCGATAATGTTTAATTATTTTGAAGGTAAGCAAAGTTATGATCCAGCAGAAAAGGATTTGTTAGAAAGAGCAGTACTTAGAATTGCTAATTCTTCTACAAATTATCGAACCTTTCTTTTTGACCAAGAAATTCTTAAGCTTTTAGCTCATCTTGGCTCACCTACTAAGTATGAGCCAGTAGAATCAGAACTTTATAGTATCAATATTATTTTGGGTCAGCAAAATAGCCCACGTAGTAAAGAGGCTATATCAATACTCACACAGCATTTGACAGAAAAGTCTATGCAAGTTCGTCAACAAGGTTCAGGGACTGTAATTGTTGCTGATCATATTAGTGCTGAAGAAGTCTATAAAATAGCTGACTTACTCCAACCACATAGTTTTATTATGTCACTAAAAGATTTTTCATCTAATTCTAAAAAATAATTTTCAGTTGATATTACTTAATAAGGTAATCGTGCCTGTAAAATTTCTTCATTTGGTTCAAAGCCTATATGCACATAAGCAGCAGGTGTAGCAGTTCTACCTCGCGGGGTACGATTAATAAAGCCTATTTGCATTAAATAGGGTTCAATAATTTCTTCTATAGCGTCTTTTTCTTCATTAATTGCCGCGGCTAAAGTGCTAATACCTACAGGCCCACCATTAAATTTATCAATTACAACAGTTAAATATTTACGGTCTACCTCATCTAATCCAAATTGATCTACTTCCATTCTGTTTAGTGCATCTTTTGCAACATCTAAGTTAATTGTTCCATCATAAAGCACTTCTGCAACATCTCTAACACGACGCAGTAACCTATTAGCAATACGAGGTGTTCCACGAGCGCGTCGGGCAACTTCTCTTGCTCCTGCTGTTTCAATTTGTGCATTAATAATTCCTGAAGATCTTTCAATAATGGTACAAAGATCTTCTTCAGTATAAAAATCTAAGTGTAAATTTATTCCAAAACGTCCTCTTAGCGGTGCTGTAACAAGTCCTGCACGCGTAGTAGCACCAATTAAAGTAAATTTAGGTAGGTCTATTTTTATTGAGCGTGCCGAGGGCCCTTGTCCAATAATTATATCTAACTGGAAATCCTCCATTGCTGGATAAAGAATTTCTTCTATTGCTGGACTCATTCGGTGAATTTCATCAATAAATAAAACATCTCCCTCTTGTAAGTTGGTAAGAATTGCTGCTAAATCTCCGGCCTTTTCAATTACAGGCCCGGAAGTTGATTTAACTTGGACATTCATTTCATTAGCAATAATTGTTGCTAATGTCGTTTTACCTAGTCCGGGTGGGCCGTGTAGTAAAACATGGTCAAGTGATTCACCACGCCGACAAGCAGCTTTTATAAAAATATCTAAGTTACCTGTTACTTTATCTTGTCCAATATATTCTTTTAATCGTTGAGGACGAAGGGATTTTTCAAAATTATCTTCTTCAACTAAAACATTTTTTGTCATTAACCCTGTTGTTTCAGGCTGTTTTTTCTTCATGCAATAACTCCTTGTTAGTCAGTATAGCGAAACCAAGGCGAAATATCAATACACAATTAACCATAAAAATTAAATTTATTTTATGGTTAAGAAAATTAATTGGTTGATTTTACATTTCGTGACGATTAGTCATAGCCTTGTGCATTGTCACTTCGTCTGCATAATCCAAGTCACTCCCTACAGGAAGTCCCATAGCAATCCGAGTCACTTTAACACCTAGAGGTTTTAATAGCCGGCTCAGGTAATTTGCCGTAGCTTCACCTTCTGTAGTAGGGTTGGTAGCCAGGATAATTTCTTCAACTTCTGCTGAGCGCATACGTTCTAGGAGGTTTTTAATTTTTAATTCATCTGGCCCAATGCCCCGAATAGGTGAAAGCGACCCATGCAAAACATGGTAGAGGCCATGATATTCACGAGTTTTTTCTACTGTAACCAGGTTATGAGGCTCCTCTACAACGCAAATTATCCGACGATCCCTAGTAGGACTAGTACAATAGCGGCAAGGATCTATATCAGTAGTATTATTACAGAGAGAGCAAAAGATTATTTTCTCTTTAACTTCTTTAATTGCATTAACTAAGTTTTCCACTTTATCTGCATCAGTTTGTAAAATATAGAAAGCAATTCGTTGTGCAGATTTATGCCCAATTCCTGGTAAACGTTTTAGTTCATCAATTAAACGGGCTACTGGTTCGGCATATTCCAGCATTAGCACCACCTTAGTCAAAGAGTTTTTTTGGAATTACTTAAAAGTTAGAAGCCTAGTCCTAAACCACCTAGCAAGCCGCCCATTTGGTCACGCATAACAGATTGGCCTTTTTCATCAGCTTTACGGCTAGCTTCATTAACAGCAGCAACAATTAAGTCTTGTAACATTTCTACATCACCATCTTTAATTGCATCTGGCTCAATTTTAATTGCTAGAAGTTCTTTTAATCCTGACATTTCTACCGTTACAATACCGCCACCAGCAGAGGCATCCACTTTAATTGATTTTAATTTTTTTTGCATATCGTCTTGTTGACGTTGTGCTTCTTTCATTACATTTTGCATTTGGCGTGGATCAAAGGGTAATTTCATTATATTTTACTCCTAAAAGTTACTTAATTTTAATTAGTTTTAGTTAAAGAAATTTTGGCTATAATAGCATAACTTATTAACTACGTCGCCTATGCTTTGCCAATTAATAAAGCTTTAGAAAGATGGGGTTTATAATTACCAGCTAATCACTAAGTGGTTATATTTATGATAGATATTAAGCAAATCTGTAAAGACATTTGTCAGGTTTTGTTTTATCTTTACGACCGATTGACCTATCCAATAGGAGTTAAAACTATTAATAATCATAAGGTTTCTATTAGACCTGAAGGTTTTTTCTTTACTGACTATCCTTTTAAGCCTGCATCCATTTATCCTTCTCAATTAGTTAGCTATAGCCATATCAAGGAAATTGTGATTTGTAGTTTTCCTCCAGAAATTAGAACTAAAAGAGAAGAAATTTTATTTATTACTGGTATTAAAGATGAAGAACTTAAAAAAGTAGCTTTAGAAAATAATATTTCTCTAGTTTTAAGGGTAGATGTTTGGTCATATATTTTAGAACCTTTTTTAGACACTGAATTTACTGAAGAACAACAAGAAAAAACCTTGCAAATTTTAGAAGAAAATAATATTTCTCGTCAGGAATGTAAAAAGCTACGGGATTTTGTTGAGCAAGCAATGACAGCCTATAATTTTACTTCTGGCCTTTGGGAATGGGTTCATTTAGGCTTATTTGACGTTCTGCTAGCCTTTAGCGGCTTTCTTTCAGGTCATAGACATAAACTTTCTGATGAAAAATTTAAAGACTTTTACCATCAAGCAATGGAGATAGCCAACCGAGGCAAGCTAATAAATAATGTCGAGCATACCAACAACTAAAACATCTCTTTTCAATCACTTTAAGTATGATCTTGTACTAGTTTGGGTCACATTTATTTGGGGCAGCACTTTTTTTATTGCTAAAGAAATTGTTACTTCAACTCCCCCTATAAACTACTTAAGCACCCGGTTTTTAATTGCTAGTTTGCTATTAGTTTTAATTTCTTACCGTCAAAAAATTGACCGCACTGCTATTAAAGGTGGGATGCTACTTGGAGCAATGCTTTATGGTGGTTTTTTATTTCAAGCTTTAGGGCTAGTTTATACTACTGCTTCTAAATCAGGCTTTGTTACAGGAGTAACAGTAATTATTGTTCCGTTTTTTAGCTATTTTATTACTCGTAGTCGTATTATTGGCGAACATCTATTAGCAGTATTTATAGCTAGTCTTGGTTTTGCACTAATTACACTGCCAGAAAAAAACGAATCAATTAATATTGGAGATGTTTCAACACTAGTTGGTACAATATTTTGGGCATTTCATATAGTTTTTACAGGTGTTTGGGTTGAACGCGCTCCTTCTCGTTCATTAATGCTAGTTCAAATTCTTACAGCAGCAACTCTTTTTACAGCCTCAAAGTTTATTTTACCAGCCCTAGGTATTTTACCAACCCTAGCAGATAATTCCTGGCCCATTAGCTTTAAGTCATCCTTACAGCTACTTTATTTAGGAACAATAGCAACAATTTTTACTATTTTTGCTCAAACCTATGCACAAAAATATGTTACTGCTGTTAGAGCAGCAATAATTTTTAGCTTAGAGCCTGCATTTGCTTCGCTAATGGCCTATCTTTTTGCAGGCGAGCGACTGACTTGGCGAGTGGTTTTTGGTGGTATATTAATAATTTGTGCAATCATTGTTTCAGAAATAAAAATTTTTTCTAATAAAAAACCTTCATTTTAACTTTATAAAGGACTAAAATATCCTTTTTTGCTTAATTGATAATAACTAGTAATGTTGGACATAAACTAATCCTTAAAAAAATATCTTATCAGGGTTTAGAATAGCAATTTAATTTTTAACTGATAATTTGTTGGTCTTAATATAATGTCTAATAATAAAGTTCCAAGTTATTTATTTTAAGTAAGATAGATAAATTTTGATCTTGTTTTAGGTTTACTTAAAAACTATATAAAAATTTTTATCAGTTTTTTATGTAGTTCAATCCATTGTGGATAAAGCTTATAGTTTAAGAAAAAGCCTGCTAGTTGTGATACAGCCACTTGCTAACACTACATTTTGTGGTAACATTCCTGCTAGTTATCCTTAATTTACCTGCAACACCAACAAATAATAATAAATGGGAGCTAAGAGAAATATGCACATAGATCGAACCTGGACTATTACTTTTGATGAAATGGAACAGGAACGGCTAAGAGTAGAAGTGCCAATGTTGGAACTACCAACAGATTTAGGCCGTCCATTATTACTACGTTTGCTTGGATCATCTCAAATTACTTTGCCATCAAGAGCAATTGACAGAATTGTAGTAGAAATAGATATTGCTCGAAGTAATTTTCTTAATAATAACCATTCTGCGTTGGATTATCGCCGTCGTTTCCCTACAGTAGTTTCCTTTTATGAGGAACTTGTAATGCTAGCTAATTCTCATCGTCGTAGTGCTTAAACTTCTTAAATAATTAGATTTAACTAGCTCTGTTGCTTTTTCTTAGAAAAAGTTTCTATATGAACGTGTTTTTTAAAGGCAAACATTAATCTTTCAAAAATAGAATTTGGCATTCCATCAAATCTTTTATGATTAACACTCCTAACTAAAACCATTTCACGGGTTGAAGAAGTAAGAAAACATTCATCTGCTACTAATAAATGCTCTGCTGGAAAAGCTCCTGCTGTAGATTCAATCCTTAATTCTTTAGCTAGTTTTCTTACTAGTCCGGCAGTTGTACCCGCTAAACAGCCTGTTGAAGGCGTAGGAGTGTAAAGAACTCGATGGCGTACCCAAAAAATATTTGCTATTGCTGTTTCGCAAACCTCTCCACGCTCATTAAGCACAACAGCATCATCAAACCCTCGCTTTTGAGCTTCTTCTAAAACTAGCATTTGAGGTAAATAAGCTGTTGTTTTAATACTATTTAAAGAATTTGACAAAATTCGATAAGGTGAAATTGTTAAATTTACTTCTTGAGAACGACTTTGCAAAGGAGAAGTAAAAATTAATATCTCAATTCCTGGTTTACTGTCGGCTAGTTGCCAAAAAGGACTTTTTCGTTGTAGCAAAGTTATTCTAGCTTTACCTTCTACCACTTGATTAGCATCAATAAGTGAAATTAGATCTGCATGAACTTGTGTTTCTAGATCATCATCAATATCTAGTTTTATAGCATGAGCGTGTCTTTCTAGCCTTATCCAGTGTTGGTTAAATTGAAAAGGAACGCCGTTGTAAATACGTAAAGTTGTAAATACTCCATAGCCATGCAGCAAACCCCCATTAACTGGGCTGATGTTGACTTCTTGAGCATCAATCAATGTGTGATTATAACTAATTAAAGGATACATATTTATGCCCCCTAAGTCATTGCTTTTATTTTATTTAATTATATCATTATCATTAAGTTAGCGTCTAATACAGCAAAAAATCAAGGAGTTATTTTTAATGCCAAGTAGAAAAGAAAGAATTGCTGGCGGTTTAGTAGGTTTATTAGTGGGTGATGCTTTAGGTGTACCTTATGAATTTCATCCAGCAAATGAAATTCCTCCGTTATCAGACATAGAATTTATACCCCCAAAAGATTTCTCTCGCGCACATTTAGGAGTGCCGCCTGGCACTTGGTCGGATGATGGAGCGCAAGCACTTGTATTGTTGGCTTCACTGTTAGATTGTGGAAAATTAGACTTAAAAGATTTTGCTAAAGGTTTAGTTGAATGGTATGAAACAGGTTATATGGCTCCTGATGGCAAGGTTTTTGATGTTGGGATTCAAACAGGGCAAGCAATTAATAAATTAAGATCAGGTTATCGACCTGAAAAGGCTGCTAGACGAGACGATCAAGCTAATGGTAATGGGTCACTTATGCGAGTCTTGCCTTTAACATTGTGGCATCGTGGCTCAGATGCTGAACTAGTAGAAGATGCACATAGACAATCTTTAGTTACACATGGACATATTCGCAGCCAAATTTGTTGCGCTCTTTACTGTTTATGGGCTAGAAGAATTATGGAAGAAGCTAAAGATCCTTGGCAAGAAGCGGTTTTGGCTTTGCGTCAAATCTATGGAAAAAATTCTGATGAGATAGAAGAATTAGAATATTTTATTCGTCCAGATGATGAGCCTATTGGACAAGGTAGCGGTTATGTAGTTGATTCTTTAAGGTCTGCTCGAATGGTGATGACAGCAGGGTTTTATGAACAAGTAGTTAAATCAGCTATAGCATTAGGACGAGATACAGACACAACAGCTTGCATTGCTGGTGGTATAGCAGGCTTACGAGACGGATTATCAGCAATTCCAAAACGTTGGACAGATAATTTAAGAGGAAAAGAAATCTATGAACCAGAGCTTAAAAAATTACTAGATTTCTGTAGTTAAACTAAAGCTTTGTTGGTTTTTGGGGAGCAAATTTGTTCCCCAAAAATTTGATAACCTATTTAGATGGATATATTTCCACGCCGCTAGCAACTAAATTAACAATATTTGCTGATCCATCTGGGTTTTGCTTCATTTTAGAACCTTCAGCAATGTAATGTTCTGCTTCATCTTTTTTAACTACTTTTAATTCTAATGCACCTTCGGCTTTAACTTTTTTACCTTGGGAATCTGTTGGAACAAAGAAACCATAATCCTTAAAGGAAATTCTTAGTCCTGGATCGCCTTCTTTTTCTGTTAATTCCATCCAACAGCCTTTTGCTTGGCAAACGCGGGCAATTTGCCCTTCAACCGTAACAGGTTTATTTTCATAGTTTTTAGGATTTTCTAATATTTGTGAAACGGTCACTGTTGTAGCATTATTTAGAGGTGTGCCGCGTTTAATTACTTCTGTGTTTTCTGCAACTTGAGTTGGTTTTTCTTCTGTTGGTTTAACAGCTTCTGTTTTAGGAGCTTCTGTTTTTGCAGTATTTTGTTGAGCATTATTAGCACAACCTATAAAGACAGTCATTAATAGCAAACAAAAAATAATTTTCTTCATACCTAAAAAAGCGTTCCTTTCAAAACTTTAAAATTTTATTAAGAAAATTTAACTTTATGATAAACAGATGAGATTAGCTTTAAACAAGGTCTTGAGCAACTATAAATTGCCTTAAAGTAATAAAAAAATTTCTAAATTTCCTAGCTAAATTTGTTGCAACTATTTGCTAGCCAAATACGCTAATTTAATCTTTAATTTAGCTAGCTTGTTATATTAGCTAAAATTTTTTAGTCTTTAATAATTAGGATAATCTAAATTTGTTTAGCAACAAATCACTAGATTATTAGAAACTATGATGAAACTTTAACTAAAGGAATTTCCATCATAAATAAAAGTTTAAGGAGCATAATTAATATGCGCATTAAATTTAGTTTAGTTATAACAGCAGTTATTTTTGCTGTTTTATTTACTCAATCTTTACTTCCTCAGTCTGTTTACTTAAATACTAAAGCTGTTGAGCCTATTAAACCTCTTATTCAATCAAATAATATTAAATTACTTGGGCCTGGTAATGATCCAAATCCAGTAGTAAATAGAAATAATCAAATAAAATTAACTGTAGTAGATACCAATAATCAACCAATTACAGGTGCAATCACTTATAGATCTGATAGTCCAGATATTGCCACAGTAGACAATAATGGGATGGTTAGCGGAATAGCTCCAGGCTATGCAACCATTACAGCACAAACTCCACAAGGAACAATTTCTAATTTTGTTCTAGTTGCTCAAGTTGGTAAGGCCAAGGGGCGTAAAGTTCCTGGTCAGGTTAACACTTCAACAAATGGAGATGTTTATATTACTGACCCACTTAACCATGTAATCTTAAAGGGAAATCCTTCAGCTAGAATTGACCCAAGCGTTTTTGCTGGTCGAATGGGAATGCGTGGCAGAAATGATGGAGATCGTCAAACATCAGCACTTTTTGCCGGGCCTCTTGGACTTGCAATTGATAACAGGGCAGAAGGTGGCATTTTTATAGCTGACAGTCTTAATAATAATGTTCGCAGAATAGATTTTAATAACAACGTTGTTACTGCTTTAGGAAATGGTAATAGCGGAACAATTACTGCTGATACTGTCCCATTTTCACAAGCTGTTTTTAGAAATCCACAGGGCGTAGCTGTTGCATCTAATGGAGTTCTTTATATTGCTGATACTGGTAACAATGCAATTTATGCAGCAGATTTTACTAAACAACAAGTTCGTCTTATTGCTGGAAGTCCTGGTAATGCTGGAAAAGCTGATGGTCAAGGTCGCGCTGCTCTCTTTAATCGTCCTGTAAGTATTTCTGTTAATCCTGGGCAAAGTTCATTTTTTGCTAGCAGCACAAATGAAGTTATTTTTGTCGCTGATGCTGGTAATGGTGTAATTCGCTCTATTAGTTTAACTGGAGAAGTTAAAACTATTGGTAGAATCCCTAGGACAGCCCCCTCAAGACAAGCAGCTAATATTTTTCCAAATGCTGTAGAAGATGAATTTACTTTTGATAATCCTCAATCAGTTAGTGTTGATAATTTGGGAAATATCTATGTTTTAGATAAATCTGGGGTAAAAGTAGTTACTCAAAACCCAACAGGCCGTCAAATGGTTTCTCTTGCTCAAGCAAACACTTTTAATCAAGCTAGCGGTGTTGTAGTTCAAGGTAATGATGTTTTTGTTTTAGATAATGGTGTAGCAAATGACGATGATGCCTTAACAATGGTGACAATTGGCGCACCACAAATAGCAAGTTTAAGCCAAACAAGCGACCGTTTAGAAGGTGGTGCAGAAATTATTGTTAAAGGAAAAAACTTTGCTCCAGAAAGTTTAGTGGTTTTAGGTGAAAAAGTTGTTACAGACTTTCAAGTTATTAGTGCTACTGAAGTTCGTTTTCGCACTCCAGCACAAACTGCCCCAGGTAATAGAACGCTCTCTATTCAAACTCGCGGCGGAGTAGTTCAACAATCATTTAATTTTCCAGCTAAAAACTTTTCTGACCTTAAAGACGGCGAAATTACAACTATTGCTGGAGGAGTCCCATTTTTAGGCGACAGCGGCAAAGCTACTAGTGCAGCAATGCACCCAATAGGCGTTGCAATTGATAGTAGTGGAAATGTTTTTGTAGTTGATTCTACTAATCATCGAATTAGAAAAATTGATACAACTGGAGTAATTACAACTGTTGCTGGTAATGGGACAGCAGGCTTTAGCGGTGATGGTAGTCCAGCCATTAGTGCTAGCTTAAACACTCCTGAAGCAATAACACTTGACGGGGCAGGTAATTTATTTATTGCTGATAGCTTAAATAGCCGTGTTCGTCGAGTTGACGCAATTACAGGACTTATTACAACTGTTGCTGGCAATGGTAGTTATAGTTTTAGTGGTGATGGAGGTTTGGCAAATGTAGCAAGCTTAAATCAACCTAGTGGGGTAGCTGTTGATAGCAAAGGCAATGTTTTTATTGCTGATACAGAAAACCATCGAATTAGAAAAGTCGATGCTCAAACAGGAGTTATTACAACTGTTGCTGGTAGTGGAGTATCAGGTTTTCTTGGCGACGGTGGGCAAGCAACACAAGCTAGATTAAGTAGTCCTAAAGGTTTAACAATTGACCAAAATGGTAACTTGCTTATTACTGACACATTTAATTTTCGTATTCGTCAAGTTGATTTAAGTACAAACTTAATTTCTACAATTGCTGGTAATGGACAGTCTCAGTTTAATTTGGATGGTATTGCTGCCACAAATGCTAGCTTGAATTTCCCTAACACTATAGCTATAGATGCTATTGGAAATCTTTATATTGTTGATACTTTTAACTTTAGGATTCGCAAAGTTGATAGTAAAACTAAAGTTATTACTACTGTAGCTGGTACTGGAAACCCTGGACTTGCTGTTGATAATGTTTTAGCTACTGATGCTGGCTTGCAGTTAGCTTTAGGTGTTGCAGTAGATGGAACAGGCAATTTATTTATTGCTGATGCAGAAATTAATTACCGTGTCCGTCGAGTTGATGCTGTCACAAAAATGATCACTTCTATTGGTGGTATTGGCTCACGTAGTAGCGGTGGTGATGGATTTCTAGCAACTCAAGCTAATCTAAGCAATGCTAGTGGAGTTGCAATTGATAGACAAAGTAATATTTTTATTGCCGATCCAGATAATTACCGTATCCGACGTATTGATATAAACTCAAATATTATTAACACTGTAGCAGGTTTTGGTGTACCTGGCTTTAATGGCGATAATATTACAGCTATAAATGCTAGCTTAAACGACCCAAGCAATGTAGCAGTAGACTCTCAAGGGAATTTATTTATTGCTGACACTGCTAATAATCGTATCCGAAGAGTTGATGCTAATAGTCAAATTATTACTACTTTTGCTGGTAATGGTATGGCTGCATTTTCTGGTGATGGAATGTTAGCTAGTCAAGCAAGCTTAAATCAACCTACAGCTATTTTATTTGATAAGTCAGGAAATTTGATTATTGCTGATAGTGGAAATAATCGTATTAGAAAAATTAACTTAAGTACAAATACTATTACTACTATTGCAGGTGATGGTAGTCCAAGCAACTTAAATGCTCCTAGCGGTTTAGCAGTAGCCCAGTCTGGAAATGTACTTATTTCTGATACAGGTAATAATCGTATCCAACGACTTGATCTAACTACTAATGCAATTACAACTATTGTTGGTAATGGTCGAGCAGGCTTTCAAGGTGATGGTGCTTTAGCAATTAACGCTAGTCTAAATAGTCCTTTTGGCCTAACAGTTGATGGGAACGATAATTTATTTATTGCTGACACTACCAATAATCGCATCCGACGTGTTGATGCTTCTACTAATATAATTAGCACTATTGCTGGAAATGGTATTAGAGCTTATTTAGGTGATGGATCTTTGGCTACAAACTCTAGCTTAAATGCTCCTAAAAGCATTACTTTTGATCTGATGGGTAATTTACTAATTGCTGATACAGGTAATACAGCAATTCGAGCAATCAAAGGTGTTGCTAAAGGGCAAAATCAAATTGCCACTATTAACAATGCAACATATAGAAAACCAAGGTTAACAATAGATGGAACTAATTTTAGTAGCACTGTTAATAGAGTTACGATCAATGGTCAAGATGTAAGCCAATTTATTCAAGGCCAAACTTCTTTAACAATTCAACTAAAAGGAAATAGAAAAAAACTAAATCTTAAAAAAGGTGCTAATACAATAATAGTTATATCTAATGGTATTAGCTCTAATAGTTTTACATTCACATTATAACAAAAAGCAGACGTAGAGATCAGATTTTCCTTAGATTGCTGCGTCTGCTTTTATAAAAACTCCTTGCCAGTCATTGTATCTTCTTTATTTTCAATGAAATAATTTTACTAGCAAATGAACTTAAAATAAAAAGGTAAATATAATTGCCAAACGTGTATAAGTCTTGGTAATATCTCGGCATCATTTTTTCATAAATCCATTACCATTTCCATTTACAATACTAAATTAACCTTAACAAACAATACACCTTATGTTTTGCAAAAGTGTGTTTGGCTTGGCTGTGCAATTTTGTTAATTTTAATAGCAAAAACATACCTATTAAGGTTATTTAAGGATTGTTAAGGATGGACATTCTGAAAACTCTTTAAGATAAAGCTTTTATTAGAAAAAAAAATTGCAAAATATTAAGATTTCCCTGTTATTTTACTGTTGTTTTACTACTTGTTGTGGTATCTTAATATAGATTATACAAATTTTGCTGGGATATTTATCCTATTATTAATTTTGAAAGGAGATTTTCTTCATGGCAACAAGAGCTAAAAAAGCTGCTGTTAGTTTAACTCAAAGAGAACAAGAGGTATTAACATTACTAGCTGATGGTTATTCAAATGAGGAGGCCGGTCAAATCCTAGGTCTTTCTCGTAGAACAATAGAGGCACATCGCGCACGCATAATGCTAAAATTGAACCTTCACACCTTACCAGCTTTAGTAAAATATAGTATCCAAAATGGCTTAGTGAGCGTAGACAAACATCGTAGCGATCCACGTATGCCTGAGTAACTCAGAAATACTATTAAAAACAAAGTTTTTACCAAAGAAAACCATACTTAATTAAGTATGGTTTTTTTGTTTAATTTGATCTCATTATAAATATAATTAGGGAAAATCTCGCACTAAGCTAGATTGCACAATTAAAAATTTCTGCTATAAAACACTACAGAAGAAAATAATCTCCCCAACAAAAATTTCTTGCTCCTGTCAAATTAAACAAAATTTATTATATAAAGGGTTATTAAAATGTTTGGCGATAAGACAAAATTAACCATTAGACTAGCAATAATTCTTAGTTGTCTTCTTAGTGGATTTTCCATTGTTAATGCCCAATCTGCGGGTAACACTACATCTTCCATAACAGGAAAAGCTATCGATGAACAAACCTCGGCAGTTGGTGGAGTCACAATTATTGCTAAAAATCCACAAACTAATTTTACTCGTGAAGTTATTACACAAGAAGACGGTAGTTATATAATTAACCAATTACCTCCAGGAAATTATATTTTAACTGCAAGCGGTTCTGGATTTACTACTCAAGAAAAGCCTTTAGAGTTGGTCTTAGGCACTACAACAGTATTAAATTTAACAATGAAACTTGGTTCATCAACCGATATTATAGAAGTAATTGCTAGTGAAGCTTACTTAGAAGGCAAAACTGAAAGTAGCACTAATATTAATCGAACAAGCATTACTTCACTGCCAATAAACCGAAGAAATTTTTTAGATTTTTCTATAACAGCCGCACGAGTTTTAGCAGATCGTTTACCTGCCCAAGGAGCAACAGCTACATCAGGGCTATCATTTAATGGTCAAACTGCTAGATTTAATAACATTACTATTGATGGGTTAGACAACAATGACTTAGGTTCAGGCTCAGTACGTTCAACATTTAGTCAAGAAGCTATACAGGAATTTCAAATTATTTCCGATAGCTACAGTGCCGAGTTTGGCCGGGCTTTAGGCGGAATTGTTAACATTGTTACAAGGGGCGGTGGAAATGATTATCGTGGCAACCTTTTTTTACTTAATCGTAATGATGATATAGCTACACGAGATCCTTTTGCATCAATTAAACCCCCTTATTCACAATATCAATTTGGTGGGGCAATAGAGGGCCCAATCAAAAAAGATCACACATTTTTCTTTACCTCATTTGAACGTCTTTCTATCCAACAAAACAGTATTGTTACTATTGCAGATACAACAGTTCAAGCAGCCAACCGCTTAGGCTTTAATTTGCGTAACGGTGCAGTACCTTTTTCTGTAGCTAATAGCGTATTTTTAGCTAGGGTAGATAGTCGTATTTCTGATAATAACACTGTTTGGGTACGATATAACTTTGGAGGTAGCTATAACGGAGCATTAGAGCCTTTTGGAGGGCTAATAGGTGAGAGCAACGGCGGAATACAGCGTTTGCGAGATAATTCTTTAGCAATAAATAATACTCATATAAACAACTCTCTAAATTTAGTAAATGAGACTCGTTTTATTTTTACCCGTCGTAACCAAAACCTTTTACCCATAGAACCTGTTCCCCAAATCCGTATTGTTGCACCAGAAGGGTTAATAACATTTGGACAAAGTACATTTTTACCTCAACCTAGAGTTTTTAATACTTTTCAGATTATCAATAACACTTCTTTGATTCGAGGCAAACACCAAGTAAAATTTGGAGTAGATTTTCAGCGTTTTAGCACGGTTAGCAATAAAACCAAATTACCAATTTTTTCTAGTGGTGGAGCATTCTTTACACCTCTAGATTTTGGTCAAGTTGCTAATATGCCTGGATTGCCAGTGCTTACAAGCCTACAAGCTTTTGACCCAAATCTACGTACCCCACAACAAAAAGCTTTTCTTTCTGCTCTTTCTGGTGTTTTACCAATATTTTTCCCTGGTTTTCCGGCTGGCGTTCCTATTGCAGATTTAGCATTACCAGCCTTTTTCACTCAAGGCTTTGGCGATCCTAGTTTATCTAGTATAGGTAAGGAATTTTCTCTTTATCTACAAGATGACATTAAACTACGCCCTAATTTAACTATTAAGGCAGGATTGCGTTATGATTTGATTCGATTAAAGTTTGTGCCAAACAATAATGGTAATTTTTCACCTAGAGTAGCTTTTTCTTACTCTCCAACAAAATTAGAAAATCTAAATATTCATGGTTCTTATGGGCTTTTCTTTGCAGGTGCTTTAGTGGGCCAAGCCTTTGCTATTCAATTAATTAATTCTAAAGCAGTACAAGTTCCTACCATGCCATTTCCTTTTTCAGTTCTACCTTTTTCTTTACCAGGTCGCAAATTCCCTCAAACTACTGAACTACCACCTGGAGTAACTGTAACACCTCAATTTAGCCAATCATCCCAATTTGTTACAAATTTACGTAATAGCTATACTCAGCAAACTTCTTTTGGATTAACTTACTTACTTAATACAAACACAGCCATTGCAGCAGATTATATTTTTATTCGTGGCATTAAGCTTTTTGGCCCACGTAATATTAATCCAATTATTCGACCCGCTGCTAACCCCATACAAGGAGCATTAACAGGGCGTGTAGACCCTAGTCGAGGCGATGTTGCACAATTTGAAACTAGTTTTGATAGCTATTATCATGCTGTAACCTTATCTTTTAACCGTCGTTTTGCAAGGAACTTTAACTTTCTAGCTCACTACACATTTTCCAAAGCAATAGATAATAATTCAGACTTTCGCCCAGATATTGCTGAAGTAGTTAACCCTTTGCTGATTCGTGATGAGCGAGGTCTATCATTACAAGATGTCCGTAGTCGTTTAGTTTTATCTGGTACTTGGGATTTAAGTTATAAAAATCGTCTCACTAATGGTTTTCAACTTTCTACAATTATTAGTCTTAATACAGGTCGTCCCTATAACTTATTAGCTGGCACAGACTTAAACGGAAACGGTGATATTTTACCAGGTGATAGACCATTTGTAGACGGTGCAAGTGTTGGTCGTAATGTTGGCATTACACCAGGTTTTGCTAATGTTGACGTAAGGATTTCTCGTAAGGTTAAATTTAATGAGCGTTATCAGATTCAAGGACTTGTAGAAGTATTTAATTTATTTAATCGCACCAATATAAATGACTTAAATCGAGTATTTTCGCCTGATGTAAATGGTAATTTTCAGTTACCGTCTAAGGATGGAGGACGTTTTACAATTACACAAGATCGTTTTCGTAGTGCTTTTTCTTCTCGTCAATTTCAGTTAGGTTTAAGAATTTCTTTTTAAGTTTTATTGGCATATTGGATTTTTTAATAAAATATATCACCCAAGGTAGCTTTGTATTTCTTAATGGTTAAAGCACCCTCCAAATATTTGACCATTACAAAACTTATAAAAAAGGATTATATACACTGTAAACTAAGTTTTCTGAGGTTTTATCTCTTAAAGCCCATAGGGGCGAAATAACTGTAACCCAGGGTTTTAGTCCTAGAAAATCATACTTAAGTGTCTTTAAACCTGAAAAGGCGTGCATAGTCTTTTCTTGCTATTAAAAACCTCTTACGCCCCGTTGGGGCTTTGGGAAATTTTTCGCCATAATACGTAGAGTTGAAACCCTACGCTACATATCTATCGCCCACTGGGGCTTAAGATTAAAATATCAGAATATTTAATTTACACTGTATTATGGTAGTGCTAAAAAAAGTAATGCTGAATAGAAATTCAGTATTGCCTAGAACGCAGGTTTAGAAATGAGTTTCGGCAAAAATCAATTGTCACTCAGCATTATATTTTGCTCACTACCAGGATTATTAAAATGTTTAGTGATAAGGCAAAAATAACTTTCAGATTAGCAATAATTCTTGGCTGTCTACTTAGCAATTTTTCCATTGTTAAAGCTCAGTCTGCTGGAAGTACAACGGCTGTTATAACAGGAAAAGCTGTAGATGAACAAACATTGGCAGTTGGTGGAATTACAATTATTGCTAAAAATCCGCAAACTAATTTTACTCGTGAAGTTACTACCCAAGAAGATGGTACTTATATAATTAATCAATTACCCCCAGGAAATTACATTTTAACTGCTAGTGGCACCGGATTTACTACTCAAGAACGTCCATTACAAATAGTACTAGGTACTACAACAATACTAAACTTAACAATGAAAATAGGCTCATCCTCCAATTCTATAGACACTATAGAAATAATTGCTAGTGAAGCTTATTTAGAAGGAAAAACTGAAAGTAGCACCAATATTAATCGGGCTACCATAACTTCTTTACCAATCAATCAAAGAAATTTTTTAGATTTTTCCATAACAGCAGCAAGAGTTTTAACAGATCGTTTACCTGCTCAAGGAGCAACAGCTACATCAGGACTATCATTTAATGGTCAAACTGCTAGATTTAACAACATTACAATCGACGGCTTAGCTAATAATGACTTAGGCACAGGTTCGGTGCGTTCGACATTTAGTCAAGAAGCTATACAAGAATTTCAAATTATTTCTGATAGTTATTCTGCCGAATTTGGAAGGGCAATAGGTGGAATTGTTAACATTGTTACAAAGGGTGGAGGAAATGACTATCGTGGCAATATTTTTTTATTTAATCGTAATGATGATATAGCCACACGTGACCCTTTTCTTTCAATTAAACCCCCTTATTCCCAATATCAATTTGGTGGAGCATTAGAAGGGCCGATAAAAAAAGACCATACATTTTTCTTTACTGCCTTTGAACGCCTTTCTATTAATCAAAATAATATTATTACTATTGCTGATTCTACAGTTCAAGCAACTAATCGCTTAGGTTTCAACATACGTAATGGTGCAGTACCTTTTTCAGTTGCTAATAGCGTATTTCTAGCTAGAGTAGATACCCGTATTTCTCCTAGCAACACTATTTGGGTAAGATATAACTTTGGTGGTACTTATAATGGAGCTTTAGAGCCTTTTGGAGGGCTTGTAGCTGAAAACACTGGTGGAATACAACGTTTACAAGATAATTCTTTAGCAATAAACAATACTCATATTAATAATTCATTAAACTTAGTAAATGAAACACGTTTTATTTTTACTCGTCGCAATCAAAACCTTGTGCCAATAGAAGTTGTTCCACAAGTTCGTATTGTGGCCCCAGAAGGACTAGTTACATTTGGACAAAGTTCATTTTTACCTCAACCACGTGTTCTTAATATTTTTCAAATCATTAATAACACTTCTTTAATCAGGGGTAAGCACCAAATAAAATTTGGAGTAGATCTCCAACGTTTTAGCACAGTTAGTAATAAAACCAAATTACCCATCTTTTCTAGCGGTAGAGCATTTTTTACTTCTATAGATTTTGCTCAAATAGCAAATATGCCTGGGCTACCTGTTCTTACAAGCCTACAAGCTTTTGACCCAACACTTCGCACCCCACAGCAAAGATCTTTTCTTTCACTTCTTTCTGGCTTTCTTCCTACAGTTTTTCCTGGTTTTCCTGCAAGTGTTCCAATAGCTGATTTACCTCTTCCTTCTTTTTTACTCAAGGTTTTTGGCGACCCTAGTTTATCTAATATTACTGTCAGTAATGAATTTTCCTTATATTTACAAGACGATTTTAAGCTAAGACCTAATTTAACTATTAAAGCGGGTCTTCGCTATGATTTAATTAGGTTAAAGTTTGTACCTAAAAATAATGGTAACTTTTCTCCAAGAATAGCTTTTTCTTACTCTCCAACAAAACTACAAAACTTAAATATTCACGGCTCTTATGGGCTTTACTTTGGAGGTGCTTTAGTAGGCCAAGCTCTTCTTAATCAATTAATTAACTCAGAAGCTCTAAAAGTTCCAACTATGCTTTTTCCTTTTTCTGTCTTGCCTTTTTCTTTACCAGGACGCAAATTTCCTCAAACTAATGAGTTACCACCTGGAGTAACTGTAATACCTCAATTTAATCAGTCATCCATATATGATACAAATTTTCGCAACAGCTACTCTCAACAAACTTCTTTTGGTTTAAATTATTCTTTCAATTCAACTACTGCCATATCAGCAGACTATGTTTTTATTCGTGGAATCAAGCTTTTTGGTTCTCGTAATATTAACCCTATAATTAGACCTACAGCCAACCCCATAGAAAGCGCGTTAACAGGTCGAGTTGATCCTAGTCAAGGAGACATTTTACAACTTGAAACAAGTTTTGATAGCTATTATCATGCTTTAACCTTAGCTTTCAATCGCCGTTTTGCTAAAAACTTTAATTTTCTAGCTCACTACACATTTTCCAAAGCAATAGATATTAGCTCAGACTTTCGTGCAGACATTGCAGCAGAAGTAGTTAATCCTTTGAAAATTGGTGATGAGCGAGGACTCTCACTACAAGATGCTCGTAACCGATTGGTTTTATCTGGTACTTGGGATTTAAGTTATAAAAATCGTCTTACTAACGGTTTTCAACTTTCTACAATTATTAGTCTTAATAGCGGTCGTCCTTATAACTTATTAGCTGGTACGGACTTAGATGGTAACGGTGGTATTCTTCCAGGTGATAGACCTCTAATAGGAGGTGTAAGCATAGGTCGTAATGTTGGCATCACCCCAGGTTTTGCTAATGTTGATTTAAGAGTTTCTCGTAAGGTTAAATTTAATGAACGTTATCAGATTCAGGGACTTATAGAAGTATTTAATTTATTTAATCGCACTAACATAAATGACTTAAACCGAGTATTTCCGCCTGATGCTAATGGTAATTTTCAGTTGCCGCCCAAGGATGGAGGGCGTTTTACAATTACTCCAGATCGTTTTCGCAGTGCTTTTTCTTCTCGACAATTTCAGTTAGGTTTAAGAATATCCTTTTAAGCTAAATGCTTGAAAACAAATGGTTAAACAATAATGCCCTATAGTTAGAGGGCATTATTGTTTTTTCTTATCTAGTCAATTCACTAATTTTTGCAGCTAAAACAAAGTCACTTTCTGTTAAACCGTCTATTTTATGAGTCCAAATAGTAATTTGAACCCGTCCCCAGGCTAGGTAAATATCTGGATGATGTCCTTCTGTTTCTGCAAGTTGGCCCACCTTATTAGTAAAATCTAGTGCAGCGCGAAAATCTGAGAAATTAAATTCTTTCATTAAATGATGATTCATTACCACTTGCCAATCATCTCCTAATTGCAGTAAAAACTCTGCTGTTTCTTTTTCAGTAAGTGGAGGGACACCTCCTTGGCAAGGAACACATTGTTTTTTAGATAATTCACATTGTGACATAAATTTACCTCTACTATTTTTCTTGTGATTGAATTTGTTTATATAGCTTAAAAGCTAGCTGTCTTTCTGTATAAGCTAAATATTTTTCTTTTACCAATGTATCAGAAATTTTTTCTGATACATTTTCAATTATGGAAAGAGTTTTTCCTATTGCATCACTAGCAGCACGAATTCTTTCTAACTCAAGTAGGGCTTGGGTTTTAATAAGCCAGGGAAGCCATTCATGTTCTAAACTTCCCATAATTCTTGCTTGAGTAATTGCTTGATCTGCTTCTGTAATAGCTTCTTTATGTTTTCCTTCCGCTAAAAGAAGTTCCGCCATAGTTGAGCGAAATTCACAACGTGCTTCTAGTAAATCTACGGTTGCTACTAAAGTTTCTACTCTAGTTAAATAAGCTCTAGCTTGCTGAATCTTTCCTAGCTTGATATAAACTTTGGCTAAGTTTTGTAGTGTAGTTTGTTCAAAATATTGATTTCCATTTGCTTCTACTAGTTTTAAGACTTTAAGAAAATAATGTTCCGACTCAGCATACTTATTAGATCGAAAATAAAGTTCTCCTAAATTATCACAAACAATAGCTTCAAAACGACGATTTCCCAAAGTACGTGCTAGGCGTAGCGATTCTTTTTGAGGGTCAATAGCTTCCTGATAAAGTCCTTGCTGTAAGTAAATTTGTGCAATTGTGTTATAACAAGAACAACGTGTTGCAGGGTCATCGCTCTGTCTAGCTAGGGCTAAAGCACGTTTTGCAACAATGGCTGACTCTTCAAACCTATTTAATTTACATAAAATCCAGGCTTCACTAGAAAGAGCAAAACTTTCTAATTTTTGATTATCAGACAAACGCGCTATATCAACTGCTGCTCTTGCTGAGTCAAGAGCTAAACTATAATCACCGCGTAGTTCATAAAGTGTACTCATTTGACGAAGGATTTGCCCTTGTCCAAGCAAATAATCTACTTGATGATAAGCCGTTAAAGCTCGTTTATATAAATCTATTGCTTCCACTTTTACGCCATTACTCGCCTTAATTGTAGCTAAAGCAAAGTAAGTTTCCCCTAACAAATACTTGTCTTGGCAAATTTGAACAAATTTTAAGGCTTTTTGTAGTAACTGTTCAGCAGATAAACCTCGGTTTCGATAAATTAAGCTTACCCCACATAACCAGTAATAAGTTGCTAATTGCTTAATATTTGCTAATTGTTCAGGTAATTCAAAATCAATAATTTTATCAGATGCAACTAAATTTTCTAATTTATTTAGTTTTTCATCTGCTACTAGACTTTTTTCTGCCCAGATTAGATATTTATGTAGCTCATTAATATTTAAGCTTATAGCAGCAATTTGAGCAGATTTTACAGCTTGGTTAAAGGCTTGTGACCATTCACCAGCTTCATAGTAATGATAAGCTGTCTTAAACAAACGTTTCTCTAAATCAACATCATTAAGTGTAAACCACTCAGCAATGAAACGGTGAATGCGGCGGCGATTACGTTTATTTAATTTTTCGTAAAGGATTCGACGAATAGTAGCATTGCTAAACTGGTATCTTTCAAGTTCTATTAATTCGGTAATTAGTCCATTTTCTATGGCTTGCTGGGTAATTATAGGCAATGTTTCTTCTGATAGATTTGCTACAGATTGTAAGGTGTTAAGCTCAAAATCTTCTCCAATTACTGAAGCAATGCTTAAAGCCTGTTGTGTTTCAGAAGGTAATCTATCTAGCGTTAAGTCTACTAAGTCAATTAATGTTTGTGGAATTTGATCCTTAAAATCTTGGCAATTCCAACGTCCACCATCAAATTTAATTTTGCTATTAGAGACCAACAAGCGTAAGTGTTCTGTAAGAAAATAAGCATTTCCGCCGCTATCGGCTAAAAGTTGGTTAAATTGTTGTTCAGTAAATGCAGGTTGTCCAAAAATTGCTGTTAAAACTTCATAAACTTGTTGTTTCTTAAATGGAGCTAAGCTTAAAACTTCATAATCTCGCTGACAATTTTTTAGCCATTGTGAAAAGCCTTCTGTTTCTCCTGTAAATCTAGCACCAGCAACAATTAAAACACGTTCTCGGCTTAAAGCGCGACCAAGATAATCTAAAAGATCTCTAGCTGTTTCATCTGCCCAATTTAAATCATCAAGTACAATTAAAACTGGGCGTTGCCTGCTCATCATAACAAAAGCCTGTGCAAGTAAGCTAAAGTAGTATTGCTGTGTTTCTAAATTAACATTATTTGGATCAACAAGTTTTCCTGTTTGCCAAATTTTACCTAAAAGATCCATTATTGGAGCAACCTTGTTACCAAATGCTTCTCCTAAAGCAGCGGTATTTACCTGCAAACGAGTAAACAAATTTTTTAAGTCTCCAATAAAAGCATAAAAAGACTTAATCCCTGGGCTACGATAACAGCGTGTTTGAAAAAGAAATGCTTCTTGTTGTTTTATTTGGCGTGAAAACTCAACTAAAAGCTCTGTTTTACCAACTCCAGCATTACCTAGTACAATAACCGGACGATTTTGCCCTTGACAAGTTTGTTGCCAACACTGCATTAGCTGGTTAAGTTCCTGATTACGGCCTACAAAACAGTTAAAAACTATTACACCCTTTTCACGACTAGTTGAGTTTATTTGTTTATCAGACGTTTTATCAATTTTTTCTGTTTTGCTACTACCTGTTGTTTTTTTATTTTTCTTTTCTAATACAGCTTGTTCTAAAAGATAACAAAATTCTAATGCTCCTTTAGGCCTAGTTTGAGGATTTTTATCTAATGCCCGCATTATTACTGCTTCAACTTTAGGATCAACTCCGCTCCATCGTCTATGAAGAGGTAAAGGATTTTCTCTAACATGTTTAATTAAATATTCTCCTGTACTAGCAGCATCATAAGGTAATTTTCCTGTTAGCATTTGATAACAAACAACTGCCAGACTATAAATGTCTGTTTGTGCATCTAAATCTAGCCCCTGGCACTGTTCAGGTGACATATATTCGGCTGTACCTAAGACTATGCCTTCAGAAGTCTTTACAACTAGATCTGTAGATTCAAAAAATTTAGCTATACCAAAATCAACAACCTTAACTATTTCTCCTTCATGTTTACTGCGGTGTAAAATAATATTAGGTGGTTTAATATCTCTATGAAGCAGTCCTACGGAATGAGCAGCATTTATAGCAGAGCATACAGGTTTAATAATTTCTAAGGCTCTTTCTACAGACATACGGCCAAGTTTGTGCATTTCTTGATCAAGTCCTGGCCCTTCTAAAAATTCCATTACAATATAAACTGTTCCATCTTCTGTAAGACCAAAATCATAAATAGTTACTACATTGGGATGTTTTACTTTTGCCGCTGCTGCTGCTTCTACTTGAAAGCGTTTAAGCGCATCTTCATCGCTACGCGTTTGTAAAACCTTAATTGCAACACTATCACGTAAATGAAGCCGTTCTGCCAAAAATACGCTAGCCATCCCACCATGCCCTAAAGGTGAAATTAGACGGTATTTTCTATCAATAATTGTTCCTAACCAACCCTTAGTTTGAGGTCTACTTCCTTCACGCATAATTTAATTAAAAGTTAAAAGCTTTTCGGAAAGCGATTGCATTTTGATGAAAGTTTTTTACTAGCTCATCTATATCATCCCCAGAAAGTTCTAATAAATGAACTGAAACATTGCTATCTTTGTCTACCTTATCACATAGTTCAAAAGAAGTTCCTTGAGAAACAGCTAATTGATTTGCTAACGTAATTATATGAACTAAAATTTGATGGTCTTCTGCTGCTTCACAGTTATGATGGTACTCAATAACTGAAGCAATAGATTCTGGTAATTGCCAATGACCTACTAACATTGCACCTACTTGGTCATGAGAAAGCCCTATTTTAGTACGTTCTTGAGCAACAATATCTACAACTATCCCATAAACACTACCTAAAAGTTCACTATATTCTTCTGGTCGATTGATCATTATTACTTGACGGCCCACATCATGAATTAAGCCAGCTAATAAAACTTCTTCTAAACGAGGATATTTGACGATTTTAGCAATTTCAACACCAAAGTAAGCAACACTAATTGCATGTTCCCAAGTGATTTTTGCTGAAAGTCCGCTAGTATGTCCAAAATTGGCATAGTTTTCATTACAAAATCGACTAAATCCATAAGCCAAAACAGCAAAACGCAGTCTAGGAAGTCCAAGCATATCAATTAATTCACTTAAGCTATTAAGTGTAATCTTTCCAAACAGTGCATGGTTAATCATACCTAGTAAAGCCGTAGACATCCCAGGCTCACTTTCTATTATTCCAATAATTTCATAATCATTAACACTACGACTAGATAGGCTTTCCAACACTTGGTTTACAATCGCAGGTAAGGCAGGAAAAAGAGATATTCTTTTAGAATTTAGTTCTTCAGACAAGAGTTTTCTCCCTTAGCTAATCTAACTTTCTTTTTTATTTAGCAGATCTTGTATGAGGAAGATTTTGCTAACAAAAGCAAGTGTTTTTAGTATATTTTCGTAATTTTGGTAATTTATAGAAATAGACGGTTATTCTATCGCGCTTATAAGCCTAATAGCAACCTTATTGATGTGTTAAGCTTATTTATTAGGATAAGTAATTTTGCTTAAACAGGTTAGAAATAAAATATTTTACTTAATCCATTTTCCAGATCTTTGGGCTTCTTTAACCAAAAGCAGATGTCGGTAGGCAATTTCTAATAAATCTTTTTGTGGGAAGGTTCGCATTAGCTCATAATGTTCCCGAATTGAAGGAATACAATATTTTAAGCTTCCAACCTTATGATCAAGAGCTTTTGTGATGGAATAGCAGATTCCCAAAATTATATAAGCAAGAGGAATATTTGCTATTTCTTGGTAATTAATTTGGTCTTTTACCGTCCATCCATTAGCTGTAAGGTCTTGGTAAATTAATCTTGCTTGAAAAAAAGTTTCGTCGTCATCTTTTCTATCATAAGATGACGATGAAGTTATGAAATCGTCATCTTTCTTTCTAAGGTTGTTTTTAAGAGCTTGGCTACTTGACTGTGTTAGAGTTTTAGAAGCTTTATTTTCAACTAGATCCGACTCCAATAATTTAGCTTTAGTCTTAGCTACTTGACTAGAATTAAGTTGAGTAGTCGAAGATTTTTTAATCAAGTCAGAAGCTTTTACTTGACTAGTTGTTGACTTAACTAGTTTAGACTGATCAACTCTAGGACGATCATTGGATTGGTTATAGGTTTGATCACGTAATGATTGATTTGATCCTAAGCTTGATCGTTTACTTGATCGTTGATCTTTAGATAGTGCAGATAGCTTTTCTTCAGCTAAAAGTTGCTGACGATCAATAATTCTATAGCTTCGACCTCTTGGATTAGTATCTCGGCCTTCAACCGCAATCAGTCCAAGTGCAGATAGTCCTGCAATAGCTTTAGTCACAGTAGCGCGGGAACTATAACCAGTTCTAATCATTAAATCTGCAATTTTTCCTCGCCAGAGTTCACGATTAAACCCTATGGTTAGCCGCCAGATTTGATCAAAGATTTTTTCTTCAGCAGGTGAAAGTTGCCTTGCTAACTTGTCTGCAACGGCATTTGGCACGCGTACAAAGCGAGATTGTACGCTTAAATCTAGTGTACTTAATGAATTATCTTTTATCTTTTTTTGTTTCTGTTTTTTATTAACAAAACTATCAAATAGAGGAAGTTTTTCTTCTTTAAAGTCTTCTTGATCGTCGTCAAAATCTGCAAACTGATCGAACTGATCAACTTGATCATTTTCTTGGTACTGATCATCGAAGTGATCAAGTTGATCTAAAACCGATCTTCATCTCGATCATTGTGATCAAGCGGATCATCTTGATCACGCCAAATATCAACTTTTGCTCATAAGACCTGGTAGCTATTGGACTAACAAAAGTTGTAGTAGGGTTAATTAGAGAGTAAGTTGTAGCATTAGTTGGTAAACTAGGGTTAATTGCACTAATAGCAGGGTTTACAGGTTTAGTTGAATAACCCAGTTTAACCTGTTGGTTAATAACATTAGTTGGTTTAACAGAATTAACTTGATTAGTAGCTTTGGCTTGATTAGTTGAATAGTCAAGTTTTGAGGTTTCTTGTTTTTTACTATTAGTTTCCAGTTGTGCAATAGTCAAGTCTGTAGCCGTTCCTTCAGCACTAACAGGTAAATGATGTTTAACGCTAATAGCTATAGGAAGCGGGTCACGCCGCCGCTTAGGTGCAGGAACGCGCTTTTCATCTTTTAGTTTTTGGCTACTTTGTTTACTCATAAACTATTGATTTTTAACTAGTAATTGCTAGGAACAGCAACTAAACTTTTTCCTTCAACAGAAATTTTTAAGCGTCCTAAAGTCTCTTTAACAAACTGTGTATAGTCTTCTGCACCATAACTTGTAGGTGCATGATCATAGATAGATTGATTAAGTGCAGGGGCTGTAACTAATTTAGTGTTATTACGAATGACGGTTTCAAAAGCTGCATCCTTAAATGTATCTGTTACAGTAGAATAAGCTTGTCCACAAATCTTAGTCCGCTGGTCAAACCGAGTAACTAAAGCCCCTAGAAGTTGAATATTTTCCTTATGAATGCGACGAATTTTGCCTATAGTCTCATCTAAATCGCTTACGCCTTCTAATGGATAAAAGGCTGCTTCTATAGGGATGATATAGTGATTTGAAGCTAGCAGAGCCATATCTAGTAGCGGGCCTAGATTTGGAGGTGTATCAATAATAATAAAATCATACTCTAGGCGAGCGTCTTTAACAGCATAATATAGCTCAATAATGTCGCTAGAATCGATGATGCGATTAAGTTTAGAAAGCGATAGGTTAGAAGCAGCAAGGTCTAGGTTTGGAATAGCTGTTTCATAAACAGCATTCTCAAAAGGATGACGCATAAATTGACCATTTTGCGATTGAAAACCTAAAAATGCATGTCCTAAGTGAATATCTATAATGCTACGGTCTAAAAAAGTAATGGTGGCATTTGCTTGAGGATCGACATCAATTAATAAAGTCTTAAAGTCTAGCCTGGCTAGTCCAGCAGCCAAGTTACAAGCTGTTGTTGTTTTTCCACTACCACCTTTATGATTACAAATAGTGATTGATATTCCATGCGGGATCCTTTGACCCATAAAACCCCTTCACTCTCTTGAACGGCTACAGCACTACAACCCAAAAGAAAGTGACATATCAACATTAGTAGTGTCAAGAGATTTGCTTTAGATCAGAGAACCTTATTTTGTGGCTTGGCTAGTCAAGTTCTACAATATATGGGATTAGTGACAATAATTGATCTAGTAAACTCGACTAGTTATGCTTAATTTTTTTATGTGATCAAATGCGATCAAGCAAGATCAATTATTCTAAATAGCAAAGGGTCAAAACATAACTTTGATAATTAAAAAGTTGGTAAACTAAACATAATATTAGCCTTTGTTTAATTTACCAAAGTTATAATGTATATTTTTTATTTTTTGATCAAATTAATAAATAAACTTGATCAAATGCTCAAAAGTGATCAGGACAATTGAGCATTTGATCAAGCTAGTGACCAAAACTATTTAATGCAGAACGTTCTGAAGGGTGAATTTCAAAAATTCTATCTAAATTAGTCATATGTATTAGGCTACTTACTTTTTGTGTAGGTGCAGCAAGCTTTATCTCTCCACCTCTTTCTTTTACTCGTTTTAAGCAAACAATTAATTCTCCTATCCCTGTACTGTCAGCATTAGTAACTTCAGCTAAATTAAGTATAAAAAGTATGTAGCCCTGACTAAGTAAATCTACGACTTTACTAGATAATAAATTATAATTTTCCCCTCCAGATAATTTTCCATTAACATTAAGCATAACAATTGACCCGGCTAATTGCTCTGTTACTTTTATCATAAAATGCAAGACTTATCTTTCCTAACTACAGATAGAAGTTAGGGTAAGCCATTACTCCTTAAGTTCTTAAATTATTGAAGTAACTTTTGTTGGTATGGTAGCTAAAGAGTTTAAGTTTTTATTTAATACCTTAGTTTAGTCAAGTTTTGCAATAAGTATTATCCCTAGATGTGATAGACGATGTTTTTTGAGTAACTTACAGATACTTAAAATAAAGTTTTTATTCCTATAAAACTTTTTAAGATAATTAGTTTTATTAAGATTCTATAAAAAAGTAAATCACTAGATAAACAAAAAATAGTTGTGTTATTTTATAAATAATTTTCAAAGAAGTGTTAGCTTATTTCTTTTTGTCCAATCTATAAAAAATATGTCTAAAAATCTGTGTGAACATGACAAATTACTAGGAACAGTAATTGGGGATGATTACCAAATAGAAGAAAAATTAGGCTTAGGTGGAATGGGAGCAGTTTTTAGGGCAAAACAAATCTCTATTGCTCGAACTGTAGCAATAAAAGTTATTTTGCCAGAAAAAATGCAAGATGCTACCTTAGTTCAACGTTTTCTTAGAGAAGCACGGACAGGGCTACTTCTATCACATCCAAATATTGTTAAAACCTACAAATGCAGTCGCTCTTCAGAAGGGTTGCTGTTTATTGTAATGGAATATATTAATGGAGAAACTCTGCAAAAACATTTAGAAGAAATGGGACGATTAAGCTTAAAAAAATGCCTAAAGTTTTTAACTCAGTTATGTGGAGCATTAGAAGAGGCTCATAACCACAAAGTTTTACATAGAGACTTAAAACCAGAAAATATTTTGTTAGACAAAGATGAACAAGGTGAGTTAACAACAAAGCTAACAGATTTTGGGATTGCTAAAATTTTATCTTCTGATAAAACTTCTAGTCATAATACTGTGCTAACAAAAACAGGGGAAATAGTTGGCACTCCTAAGTATATGTCCCCGGAACAATTATTAGGTATTGCTATTAAACAAACTTCTGATATTTATAGTCTAGGACTAATTGCTTACCGAATGTTAGTTGGTGTCACCCCTATGGAATTTGAAGGTAAAACAGGAACTATTTTTAAGGTGACACAAGAATTACCGCCTATATCCAGCAAATTTAGCTTTTTACCAGAATCTTTTGACCGTCTTTTTCAAAAAGTTTTATCTCGTGACCCTGTCTTACGTTATCAAAAAGCAATGGAATTCTTGCAAGACTTTGAAAACCTCACTGTTAAACATCCTGATTTGGAAATTCCTCCAATCCCAGGAACAGTAAAAGAAGAAACAAATAGCACTTTTGCACCAACAGTTTTAATAAAAGAGTAACTTATGAGTAATGATATAGTTTTAGACCACTTAGTTTGGGCCGTACCAGACTTAAATTTAGCCATCGAAGAACTAAAAGAAAAAACAGGTGTTCAAGCAATTTTTGGCGGACGACATCCTAAACACGGCACTTGTAATGCACTAACTTCTTTAGGCGAAGGTGAATACTTTGAACTGCTTGCACGTGATCTAAGTTTGCCAGCAGGAGAATTAGCAAAGTTTTGTACTGGCTTAACTAAACCTAATCTAGTTACTTGGGTAGTACGTACTAGTAAAATTAATGAAATGGCCGAGCGAGCTAAAAAAGCAGGCTATCAAGCCCAAGTGGAGGAAATGAGCCGACTTAGACCTAGTGGAGAAAAGCTTGAATGGAGACTGTTAAAAATAACAGGTCATTCAGGTGCTAATTTTGTGCCTTTAGTAATTGACTGGCAAAACTGCCCACACCCTTCTTTGGATGCTCCAACAGGGCTAAAACTTCTTTCTTTTACAATTGAAGCTATTAACCCTACACCATTAGAGGAAATTTTTTCTAATCTACAAATTCCTGTAAATCTAGAAAAAGGCGAGGAAAATCGCTTTGTTGCTTGGTTAGATTCTCCAAAAGGAAAATTAGAATTAACAGGAAGTTAAAAAAGCTAAAAGGGAACAAAAGGTTGTTCCCTTTAATTAATTTAACTGAAGTTATCTAACTATTTGTCCAACGACTTTAACAAACCCTGAATTATTTGATTGTTGGTTATGTGACCAAGTTTCTGGTGAAGATACTACTACTCTGTAAGTACCTGCTGGCAAAGTAATATTAGGTTTAACAACCCAATAAACATTAGGAGCGTTTTTATAACCTGGCATTCCAATAGCTTGCCAAGGGCCAAAAGTGCGTTTTGTTCCTTTTTCTACTAGGGCAATAGTACCTGGACGCATTCCTTGTGCATTATTCCAATGATAGGTAGTAATTTCTGTAATCAAGGATTCATTTGTCAAAGTAAATCTAGTAGGTGATAATGGGCCGTTTTCTACCCCATAAATATTCCCATTATCAAAAATACTTTCTGTCCTATTTCTTGTTGGTGGATTATCTATAGCGGGTGGTGTTGCTGGATTTGTTGGGGTATTTGATGAATTGCCAGCATTTAATTGAGCTAAGTTTTCTACTCTAGTAGGAGAAATAGTTCCCGTTTCTGTTTGTAAACTTACACCTGGTCTATTTGCGCTAGCATTAAATTTTTGTCCTTTAACAGCATTAAAGTTGTAGCGAAAAGCTGTTGTAGTATTAACCGGGCCAGCACCATGACCAAAAAATGCTTCTACTTTTCCATTGTCATTTGCTTTAATTACTAACTCACAATCAATATTTTCTGGATATTCAAACCAAGTAATCCAACCCCCCTTTCCATCAGGCATACGAGCAGCTAAAACATCAGGTATTTCGGCACGAAAATCTTTAGCATTAAAACCTGTTACACGTCCTGAGCTATCTCTTAACCTAACATCTACTGGACAATGTATTGATATTTGCCCTGTACGGTTGCGGCTGTTATAAGCATTGCGGATTAAATGCCGCCAAAGGTTAGGATCTTTTGTAGCATAACGGTCAATTCTATCTCGAAAACTACTTGGTTGGTTTTTATACCAATCTCTTTCATTTGGAGCAAGTCTTCTATTAGATGGGTCTTGATAGACTCCTCCTACAGTTGGATACTCAGGAAATTTTTCATAAGGACTACTTGCCCCAATACCATGATAGCTTCCCATACCAAATCTAACTGCCCATTCTTGAATTGTATAAGTCTTTGGTGATTGCGTAGGCCAAGGATCTAAAATTGTGCCTGTCTCAATCCAATTTGTTCCTTTTGGATAAATTACTACGGCTTGATGCCCCCCGTAATATGCTTGAATTGGCCCATAATCAAATTTATCAAGCAATGCCCGCTCTTTAGGGTCTTTACTCCATTTAATTGCATCTAAAAAGGCTAAAACTTTTCCTTGATAACCTCCGCAAGTATATTCCTTAAATCTGCTATCAAGAAAACTTAAGACGTTATTAGTAAAACCTCCTGTCACCATACCTTTAGGAATTTTGCTCATATAGCTGTCCAAAATTCTTTTGAAAATTACGGCATCGCTTAAGGGAGCTTCTTCATGTTTGCTAGTGTCTTGAGGTGGTGCCATCATAGAAAAATATCCTACTACTTGCAGTCCTCTAGTCCCAGCATTATAGTGACCAACACAACTAATAGAAAAACCTCCGCTAGCTGCTGTAGTTGGTATTCTAACGCTTAAGTTAAAATCCGTAGAAGATCTTTCAATACGGACGGTTTTAGTTTGCTTTTGATCTCCTGCCCAAACTTCCATTGTCACATCAGCAAAATAACCATTTAATGCTTTAACAGAACCAGAAATACTTAATTGACCATCTCCTAACGCTCCTTTGTATCTTCTCACGGTAGTAAAGTCATGAATATCTTCTGGCGGGCTACTTATTCTTGCACCGGACACGCTATAAGTAATTTGAAGTCCATTAAAAGGCTCATTGGGAAATGTTCCAGAGGCTTGAAAAACATTGGCTGAAATCAATTGGCAACCATTAATAAAAAGCATTAAGACTAAAAATAGTGTTAATACTCTAGAGAGTATATCAATTAATTTTAAGGTAGTTAGTTTTTGTAGAAAAATAAATCTTGGTAAACCTTTGTTTCTAACTATGCTTTTCATAATTTTTCCTCCTTGAAATTAAAATTTTTATTTTCTTAAAATCTCTAATAATAAAAATAAAAAAGCTAGTTCAGTTCATAACTAAAGCAAATTGTTTGCCAAGAGTTAATTAGAACTAGCTATTTATAATTTGTTGATAATAAATTACTTATTTGAGAAGCTTAATCCATAAAAAGCTTAATTAATTGGTAAGGAAAAATTTTCATATTTTGTGAGAAATATTTCCAATTTAACTTGGAAAATTTATTTTTTAGATCACATTCCTTCTATGCAGTTGCTATAAATTTTTTGGACTAGGCGAAAAAGAGGGGTTTCATAATCAATTTCTACTTTGCAGCTAGAAATTACTTCTGTTTTGCCTGAATGTCGAAAGCTATAAATAAATTCTTGCCCATCAAAGGATGTTGGACAATCTCCAGTAAATTTTTTAGCTTTAATTACCTTAAAATCAGCTTGAGTTAGTAAACTTTCTAGCTCAGTTAAATCAGTAACCTCTAATTTACCTGATTTTTTTCCAAAATTTGCATCAACTTTATAATTGCCCTCTTTATCAATCACAATTTTAGTAAAACATTCTCCTGTTCGACATCTTCCACCTCGAACATCTATTTTTAGTAAAACTGATTGTTTTTGAATATTTGTTTTATAAGAAATAGGCTTTTGTTGAGTAATAGGTAGAAAATTAAAAGTTAATATACTTAATAAAATAAGAACATTAGTTAAATATGACATGTCGCTTTCCTCCAGAAATTTGCATTTTATAAGCTTGGTTAGGTAGACGCATCTAAGCTCAATAAGTTTTGCTAAACAAGCAAAGATTACGGGAAAAATCAGGAAAACAACTAATCAACGCTGTTTTATCTTGCTTGGCTGTGCTTAAATAAAAAAATTCATCGCATTTTTATTAGTTTGGAGAATTTTTTTATTATGAAAAAATCCTTAATATCATTTAATTTTTATACTTATATTTTTCTTATTATTGGGGCTGTAGTTTTTCTAGCAATCTGTAATTATTCTCCTATAACAGAAGCTGACACTACAACTAAAAGGATACTTAAGCCTAATCGAGCCTATAAGATACCTGTTAAATCAATGAACCCTCAAGAAGCATTTAATCCTACAAAAATTAAAAATAGTATGAGGGCTAATGCTTTAGGCTATCCAAAGGAATTTCTAGATTTTATCAATGTAAGAAGAAAAAAAATTAAAGAAAGTGGTAGCCAAAGAGTCAGACGCGACAACCGATTACTTGAACCTGAACGCTTTAGTCAGCTTTCTTATTCAGCTAAACAATACTTTAAATATAGAGCTAAACGCTTGGCTAAATTGCCTAAGCCTAATACAACTAAAGCTATACAAGATATTTTTACTAATCAACAACAAGCAGCTAATAAGCTAATAATGAAAATATATTAGTAAATATTCCTAGTCAAGACTTAGGCAACACTAAAACACAAAATGAAACATCTGTAGCAGCTTTTGGTAACACAATTGCAGTAAGTTTTAATGATGCTGCTGGTATTGAAAGAAGAAATGTAGCAGGTGTAGCCGTTTCTCAAGATGGTGGAACTAGCTGGAAACAGTCTTTTCTTCCTAGTGTTGGAGGCTTTAACCTTGGAGATGGTGTTTTAGGTGTTGATACTAAGGGCAATTTTTATTATGCAATGATTGGCCTAGACTTTAATAATCGAAGTTTAATAGCTGTAAGTCGTTCAACTAATGGTGGGAAAACTTGGTTACGTCCTGTTGATGCTTCAACTACAGCAGGTGGAATTGATGACTTTCAAGATAAAGAATGGTTGGCTGTAGACCGTTCAGCTAAATCACGTTTTAAGGATAATGTTTATGTGAGTTGGACAAAATTCCCTTTTAGCGGTGTTCCTAAGATTATGTTTGCTGCTTCAAATAAACGAGGAAAGAAATTCCAAAAGCCAATTGTGATTGCCGAAAGTATTAGCAATGACAGTGCTATTCAAGGCTCAATGATTGCTACTGGGCCAAATGGCGAAGTTTATGTTGTTTGGAGTGATAGATCTTTAGTAGGTGTATTTAGCACAGTACTAATTAGACTATCTAAGTCTACAGATGGCGGAAAAACTTTTTCTGAGCCAACAACAATTGCTAGTTTTACTAATCCTGCATTTCCTTCAAATGGAGTTTTTAGCGGAAATGCGTTTCCTTCAATTGCCGTTGATATAAGCAATTCAGCAAACCAAGGTAATATTTATGTGGTTTTTTCTGGTCGCTTAGATAATAGAGAAGACCGGGCAGAAGTTCTTCTAGTCACCTCTAAAGATGGTGGCGCAACTTGGAGCAATCTCACTAAACTTAATGATGACAACTCATTAGCTGATCAAATTCTTCCTTCAATTGCTGTTGCTGATGATGGAGCAGTGGCGGCTAGCTGGTATGATAGGCGAAATGATTTGACTAATTTATCCTTACTAGATGTTTATGCTACAGTTTCTACCGATGGCGGCAATAGTTTTTCTGCTAACCAACGAATTACCAATGCTAATTGGCCGCTAATTCCTACACCACTTGAGCTAAGAGCAGGTTATCACGGCGATTATAGCCAACTTTCAACTATTGGCGATAAGTTTTTATTTAACTGGGGTGATGACCGTAATGGAACAGATACAGATGTTTACTTAGCAATTAAATCAGCTAGTGAAATAGCTGACCCTACAAAAGCAGGTTTTATTATTAGTGCAAAGGATTCCTCTAAAGTAACTAAACCAGGTGGCTTAACAAGTTTCTTTATTGATAACAAAATACTTTCAGGTGATAGCAATTTTACTTTTACAGCTACATCTAACACACCAAACTTAAGTTTTGATTTTAGTAATGATTCCTTAGAAGGCTTTGAATTGCAGGTTCGTGCCACTGCAAGCATTGCACCAGGGCCATATTTTATAACTGTCAATGCTCAACGTGGGGATTTAGTGCGTAGCACGGCTGTAAGGCTAACAGTTTTAGAAAATAATCCACTTGTTAAAGAACAACAAAACATTACTAATAATGCTAGCGGTTCAATTTTGCCAGCGTCTTTTATTGATGAGCAGGGAAATATCAATGTAGCTTGGCTAGACGACTCACCTGGAATTTTTGCTATTTTCTTTACTCGTTCAACAGACAATGGAAAAACTTTTTCTACTCCTGTTATGATTCCACGTCGAGAAACTTTTATTGGACAACCTATTGTTTTAGCTAATAAACAAGATATTTATATTGTTCATTTAGAGTTAATAGATAATCCTAATTTTATTTTTATGACTCAAATTTTGCGCTCAACTGACCAAGGAAAATCTTTTACGCTAATAAATTCTCTAAATGAGCCAGATATTTTTATTGCTTCAGAAACTGCACAAATAGATATAGATGGAACTATTCATATAGCAGCATCTACACTTAATCCAGAAAACCCAGCAAGCCCAACTTTTGCTGCAATTGATTTACGCTCAACAGATGGAGGAAAAACTTTTACTCCTAGTAAGATTTTTGAAAGCACTGCACCTGTTTCTAATCCAATTTTAGTTATAGAAGGCGATGGAAAAACTGTAAGGTCAATTCTTATAGATTTTAGCCGTCAACAAGGTGGACTATTAATTACTCAATCAAATAATGGAGGGCTAAGTTATGATCCTCCAACAAAGGTTACAGATAAGATTGATGATTTAATTTCTGCTACTTTATTTTTTACTACAGATAAAACCCACTTTATCTTAAATCGTGGTAGCTTTTTAACTGAGCAATTTCAACTTTTTTATACTAATTCCAATAAAGATGGACAATTTACAACCCCTAAAGCTATTAGCGGTAATGTTAAAACAGTCCTTTCTGGCAGTCTTGCTGCCGATGATGAAGGTAATGTTTTAGTAGCGTTTGAAGGTAGTTTAGGCCAACTTTCTGATATGGATTTCTCAACTAAAATTTTTTACTGTAATTCAACTGATGGTGGAACAAATTTCTCTACTCTAAAAAGCTTTGAACCTGTTGGAGGGGATGATTTTGCTCCTTTGGTACTTTTAGACT
>JADJPF010000028.1 GCA_016713405.1 Blastocatellia bacterium | reverse complement strand
TAATCTAAATAGAAAAGAATCTTTGTGTATAAATGAAGAAATGGAAAACCTCACAAAATGGTATATCCAATCAGAAATAGAGAATGTACGTAATCTTGAAAAAGCCCTAGAAAACAAAAATTTTAATACTCTAATTTTATTAGGTGATCAACTTTATGGACATGGGGCTAGTTTTGGTTTTCCTTATGTCAGTAGAATTGGCAAAAGAATTGAGATAGCTGCTATTAGCCAAGATTTGAGTCTTCTTAATCTCTTAATTCTTTCTCTCAAAATTTATTTATTTGACTTGCATATAGCTAACTTCAATCTTGATAACCCTTTGTTAAATTAAATATAGCAAGCTGTAAGGCTAGTTGCTCCATAAACCTTGTAATCTCATTACAAAATCAAATAAGCTTTAAACTAATATAAACCGTTTTGCTTGCCAAAACTATTATGGATAATACAGCGGTAAGCGACATATAGAATAACAAAATTGTCTGTAAGTCTTTGTTTTCGAAGTACCTCTGTATTCTTTTGCTTGTTTTACCGTTGTATTTTTCCTAAAAACTTTTATGAAGGTTAATATTCGTAACAAACCCAATCTAGTCAACAATGGCTAGTGAAACTTAATATTTGGAAGAAAATTGCTCATAAAGTTTCTTAATAATTAGAGTCATTAGAACTATGAATATTGCAAATATGGTTAGTATGATAAATCCAAGAAATAACCAAGAAAAAGGATTAAATAATCCTTCAAGTAACCAACCTTCCCTGCGAGACAGAAATAGACATAACATAAATGTATTTCCTTTATTGGAGTTCTTTGCATATCCGCCAAAATAAATATTTTAGAAATAACTTAAATTAAATAAAAGAAATTAGCTAAATTATAAAATTTCACACAAGACTTACCACAAGTTCTATTACTATAAATTTTAGGGATAAATATCTGTAGTACAAGTGTGACAGTTATTAAGGTGTTATAGTATTATTTTCCTACTATTAAGTTTTTATCTAAAAGCGATTTCACTTTCCCAAAACCTAAAACTATGGGCAAGAAATTAAACTTTTAGGGAAAACTCTTTTATCGTGATTTATTCATGATGCTTTTTGAATAGAAATTACGCGTCATCTTATGACAAGAAACAGGTTAATTTAAAATTTTAGGAGGTTTTGTGAAAAAAGTATTTTTTAATTCTATTTTAGGGTTCTTGCTGTTTACATTGTTGACTCTAACCAATGCATTAGCACAAACAACTAGTTCCGTTGTAAAGTTTAATGTCCAATTAAGAAGCAATGTTAGCGTTCAAATGGGAGCAACTGTTATTGCTAAAAGTGGTTCTCAAAAAGGCAAACACTCAATATTGGTTCTAAATGGAACAGGACAAACAAGCAAAACATTTATTCCTCTAGCACAATCACTTATTGCTAGCGATGCAAATGTTTCCAAAATGATACTTCTTGATCATCCTGGTCATGGTAATAGTGGATTTCCTGTAGGTGCTGTTAAATTCGGTGATCTTACCATGGATGATTATGTAACAGCTTTATTAGGCTCTTTACGACAACTTAAATTTAGAAATATTAGACCAAATGCCATTCTAGGACACAGCTTAGGTGCTGAATTAATTCAAATGGCACAAACTCGATTAGTAAACAGTGGAAGAAGCTTGAGTAGGGATTTTGGAATAAGATCAGCTATTTTTATAGTTCCAGATATTGCTAATCCATTAGCTTGGGCTGCAATTGATGCTGGAGCCGCAGATCCTTTAGCTGCTGCATTTGTAAGAAATGATGCTGATCTTGGAAATGTTTTTGATCTTTTAACTTTACCTGGTGGGCCAGACACTTGGGTAGGATTATTCTATGGTAATCTTTCTGGTACAATAGTTCCTGGTTCCCCAACACCTTCCCAAGCAGTTTCAAATGGTTTTATTGCTCTCGATTCAGGTGCAATGGTAAAACAATTAATTGGTTTACCTGACACTCCTGGTGGCCCAAGAAAACCTCGTCCAACAATTGCCGCTAACACATTTTCTAGAAACAGTGGTACACCTGCTGGAGTAATAGCTCTTGAGCAAGATGGCCTGTATGTTTTTCCTGATGAACATAGAAATGTTTATCGATTTGTAACAGGAGACCAAACAGACAAGCTTTTCTTTTCATTCACTGGCTCTAACACTGTTCACAATCTTCATACCATCACACCAGGATTTTATAACAATGTAATCAAACAAATTTTATCTTCTTGTGATGATGACAATGATGATGATGATGACAATGATGATGATGATGATAACTAAAAGCTAAGATAGTGGTAGTGCTAAAGCAGTAATGCTGAATAGAAATTCAGTATTGCCTGGAATGCAGGTTTAGAAACGAGTTTCGGCCAAAATGAATTGTCTCTCAGCATTACACTTGTACCACTACTGCAAAAATTATACTTACCTAACGTTAGGTAAGGAAGCATAAAAAGCTTTTGCTTGCCAGAATTATTTTTGATAAAGTATTTTTGCTAATAAATGAGAGTTCAATTTGTATGGTGTATGTGGATTATTAATTACAGTTAATATTTTCGAGTTTGGTCAATAAGCCAAATGCCTAAACTGCCCAATACAAGCCAAATAGCTGCTACTAATAAGCCAGCTAGAGACTTGCCAATGGTTTCTGAAAAAAGGTTATGCAATGGTTCAAGGAATGAAAAGTAAAGTAAAACGGTCGTGTTCCAAAAGAGTTGGAAGAGCAAAAAATCAAAAAGAAAATTCAAGACGATTGATAAATAAGCCAATAACTAAACCATGAAAAAAATAGTTTTAGAAAAGCAAATAGTTTTTCTAACTAAACGTTTAATACGAGTGCGAAAATCAAGATTTTTTCTTCAATTTGTTGAGTGTTTTCTTTACCAATAGTGTGATGTTCAGCAGGTAAATTTCGGTCATATGCTCCCCAACTATCAGTATAAAAATGACTTATAGAGAATGGTTCTAATAATTTTTTAACTCAAGAAATGCGTCATCATCCCTTTTACCTAAAACATATGCTAATATTTTTTTACTGTCTTTTCTATAAGCATACCATAACCATCTTTGTTCTTCTTTTTTGCCTATAAAGCTCCACATTTCATCTATTTTTTCTACTTTATAATTTTGTTTATCTTGAATTTTATGTATTTCAACACTAATAGCTTGTCCATTAAGATTCAGTAACGCAGTGTTTACTTGCTTAATTTCTGAATGTTTTTTTAACTCATTTAATACAGTCGTTGGGCTTATTTTAAGACTCTTGCTGTATCTCTTATTCCACTACCATTTATTGCCATTTCTTATTACTTGTTTTTTGTTGTTTCCAAAATTCCTAGATTACTATAATCTAATATAAATGTTACTTTTTACATTCTTCATTTGTACAGCAATATCTTTGTTTGCCTTGCTTATTTACTCCATATTTGATTACTTGAGTTTCATTACAGCTGACATTTTACTTGTATTGTTGCCATTTTCTTTTTCCTGATTTTTTGTTTTTTTTTTTGTATTTTATCACTCCTTTTTTTTTATAAACAACTTCTTTGGAACGACCTATAGGACTTTTTTTGCATTTTAAGGTGAGATTAGGTGATATATTTTCCGGCTTTTCTGAATTTTAGAGTAATACGTTTTTTAGAAGTTGTCACTAGTATGTAAGAAGGCAAATCGCTTTCTTTTATATAAATCAAACATCATTTGTCTAAGGAGGGCAGCAATAGCTGAATATTCACTATGTTATCTTACATACTAACTATATTTCTTTCTATTTTTGGCACTCAGCCAATGTATAACTCAACCATTACACCACCACCGCCACCACCACCAACCCCTGAAACTACTCAGATAACACCCCCTAATTTGTTAGACCAGGACATTAAATATTATTACGCATTGTTATTTAATGTTAAAGGAGAGTTAAGAGGTTATAGCTTCCAATTTACGTATACAGAAAACATGGGAAAACAAGTAGTAATACAGATGTAAGGCTGAGTAGAAATTTAGTATTGCTTAGAACACTAGTTTAGAAATGAGTTTCGGTCAAAATGAATTCTTGTTCAGTCTTACATTTTGCCCACTATCAATTTTCTCTGTAATTTTTTGTAATTTGTCACTTCATTATGCAAAACAAATTTAATAGGAGGATTTTAAGAAAAATATTATGAAAAGATTAGTAACTTTGTGCTTAATTTTGGTGGGCTTTTTTGTTTTTAAAACATGGTAAGAGTAAATCTAAGCGTTCAAGCAATGGCCCAACAGCTTAGGAGTAATATTTCCCACATATCAAGGTTTAATAAGTTGTGGTGGGTCTACCTCGCCAACGTACTTTCGTGTAGATGTCTAAAGACCCACTGATCAAAAGCAGATACAAAAGCCCAAGAATAGCTGTTTATGGGCCCAATCAACAGATAACTTATTATAGAGTTACAGATTCCTATTGGAAAAACCGAGGTGCTGGGCCTGGTAAAAAGCTATCTTTTTTTGGAAATAATGGATCTAGTGGGGTCAAACTAGTAGTAGATGCTAATGATTTTCAGCATCCCACTACAGCAACTTTAAATATAGCTGGGCAAACAGTTTATTTTTCTAATGCAACTCAAACAACTTCTGGTTACTACTGGACACAATATAGTTATGTAAACTATACAGAATCTTTCACTTGCCCAGAATCCGCTAGTCTTGACCCTACTTACAATGAATGTATAAATAGTGTTAGGTTTACACCTTAATTTGTTATAATAATTATAATTTACCAGTCAATAATTTTTTGACTGGTAAATTAATCAAGTAATCTCACAGAGTTAAATCTATTTGTTTCCCTGAGCTTGCTTAAAAAACACAGCACTTTTACAGTGTTAACAAAATGGTTTTGCACAGGTTAAGAACATAAGTTTTTGCTACTTTTAATAAAAATCATCTGCTTTAGTACTTACATTTCTGCAAGCCAAAATCGAATTTTGGGAATTATGAGATGACAAAAGAAAGTAAGGTCGTGTTCCAAGAAATGTTTATAAAAAGAGTGATAAAATACAAAAAGAAAAACAAAAACCAGGAACAAGAAAATACCAACAATACAAGTGAAATGTCCAAGCTGTAATGAAACTCAAGTAATCAAATATTGAATAAATAAGACGTGATTTATTGCAAATAAATTATTGTAGTTATCTACTTTATGTAAAATATTATAAATATTTTAGTAGCTTTTGTGCTGTAAATGGTTTTGCTATTAAAGGAACATTTTGTTTTCTAACTTCATCAGCTAAATCAGAAGTTATCAAACCTGTGACTGCCATAAGTTTTATTGCTGAGTTAATTTTTCTTAAAGCTTTAATAGTAGCAAGTCCATCCAGATTAGGCATCATTAGATCCATTACTACCAAAGATATTCTATCTTTATTGATTGCATAAGTAGCAATAGCATCTGTACCGTCATTTGATGTTAATACTTTATATTGATAAATTTCTAATATCATTTTAGTAAGTTCACGTAATGTTTCTTCGTCATCTACTACTAAAATTGTTTGGCCTTAATGCGCAGAATATCTTCTTCCAAGTTTAATAATCTTTCAGCAGTAGACTCTTTATAAAAAGGTAAATAAATATTAAATTCACTACCTATTTCTACTTCGCTATTAACAACAATAAATCCTCCATTTTTTTAAGATTCTCATCACAATGGGAAGTCCCAAACCTGTTCCTTTTCCAGATCCTTTAGTAGTAAAAAAGAGGGTAAAAATTTATTTAAATTCTCTGAAGAAATGCCTGTACCAATCTCTGCAATACATACTAAACACATATTCTCCTGTAGAAATATCTATTGTCTTTTGTTGATAAGATTCATCCACAAAAAAATTTCTTACTTGAACACTTAGTTGACCTCCTCTAGCATAGCATCACGAGCATTAATACATAAGTTTAGTATAACTTGATGATGTTTTCTGTATTATTACCAACAACTACACCTAAATTTTCTTCTATATTAATACTAATATCAATTACCCTTAGGGAAAGTTTCTCTAATCAATAGGTCTATCTCTGAAAATAATTTATTAAAGTCTATTTGTTCTTTTCTAAGCTTGTTTACGTGTTAAAGACAGCACTTGAGAACTAAGTTTGAGCCTCGTTTAATAGTATCTTCAATAGTATTTACTATTTTGTGGTCTTTAACATCGGTAAGTTTTCTTCTAAGCAACTGAACAAACATTAAAATGGGAGTTAAAATATTGTTTAAGTCATGAGCAATTCCGCTAGCTAATGTGCCTATACTTTCCATTTTTTGAGCCTGTATTAGTTGGATGGTAGTGCTTTTACTTCCTTAAATCTAAAATATAAGAAAAACCTGTTTCTTGACTATTAAAAAAAAATGCTCCTACAAGTAAAATAGGTATTCGGCTACCATCTTTACAAAAATACTCTTTTCAAAAGCAGTATAACCGCCACATTCTTTTTAATTCTTTAATAGCAAATTGATCAAGTTCAGCATATTCAGGTGGAGTTAAATCTTTCCAACGAAGTTTTCCATCAACAAATCTTGTTGGTTATAACCAACCATTTTCAAAAAAGCATCATTAGCTTTAGTTATACATCCATCTAAATTCCCAATTAGTTACTCTAAAATATTATGATTCTACTAAGCTATTTAGCTGTGTTTGGCTTTCTATAAATGATTGTTCTAATAATTTACACTGTGTAATATTTTCATAGGTAATTATTAAAAATAATTCTTCTTCAAGATAAAATCTTGTTACTTTACTTAAAACCAATTTTTTTTTGTTGATGAACAAAAAACATTTTCTATTTCAAACTCTGTTTCACCACTAAATACTTCTTCAATACCTTGGAAAAATTTTCTAGTTCCTGTGTATTTTCTTTTATATCATCACAAAGCTGAAAATAATAATTTTGCCCCCTACTGAAACTTTACTTAGGAAAAGATATTTTCTTCTCTAAATTTTTGCCAAATTTTATTTGTAAAAACAACTGTCGCATTTATATCTAAAACAGCAATATAAATGGGTAAAGAGTCCAGTATTTTAGATATAAACTGTTTAGGCATAAGCAAAATTTTCTCAGCATTTATCTAATTACACCTCAATAAATATCTATTTTTATCAATAGTAACGTTTTAGAGGAAATGAAAAAATAAGTAAACAGAAAAATTAAGTAGGTATAACCTCTAAATTAATATATAAGCTTTTAGTTTTCCCCTTCTATTAGCTAAATTTATTTACAAAAGATATAAAACCATCAAAGGCAAATAGTATTTTAATTGATTGCTTCGATCTGTTATTTTTCTAGTATTCTTCTTTTTATAAGCAAAAATAAAATATCTATGGAGTATTTTTAATGAAGGCTAGGCTATCATTCCTATTAATAATCTTATTTTTTCTTACTTTATTTTTTCCTTTAATAAAAGCCCCTATTTATCTATCAAATAATCAAAATAATTCTACTAGTAATAATTCTAAGGATAAGCGTCAAGTAGTGTCTAACTGGCTTAAAGCTAGGTTACAAGCTCAAATTAATGGAAATAGTTCTGAAGCTTGGCAAAGAGAAGTCCCAACAAATTTTGCTAGCTTACAGAATTTTACTAAAGATAAAAAATTTGTAATCCCTTCAAATATTTTGCCTAAACTTTCTAAAAGTTTACAAAATTATTTTTATCAACAAGCGATTAATGAGCCTTTCCCTTTAGCAGTAAGTGATAATTTTCAAATTAATGATCCTGCTTTAGAAACAGGTGCAAGAGTACAAAATAATACTGCAAGTGCTGTTAGTGGTGACAATATAGTAGTTGCTTATAATGATATTGGCACAAGAATTTCTGCTGTAAGTTACTCTAATGATGGTGGGGAGTCTTGGAAAACTACTCATATTCCAGAACTTACGGGTGGCAGAAATTTTGGTAGCGGAGTAGTTGCAGCACAAGGTAAAGTATTTTATTACACTGGTTTAGCAGTAACAGCACAAGGACAGCCAGCAATTATTTTTTCCCGTTCAGATGATGCTGGAAAAACTTGGTCAAGCCAGTTTTAGTTGCTGCTCCTAGCGGTTCAGCTTTTCAAGATAAACCCTGGTTGCTGTAGACACTAGCAAAACATCAACTCAAGGTAATGTTTATATTGGGTGGACAGATTTTTACAGTGGTTGGAGCTAATATTGGCTCACGCATTGTTTGCGCTACTTCTAAAATGCTGGTGATAGCTTTACTCGCCCTGTAATTTTAACGCCTGCTGATACTTCATGTTAAGTGTTCAAGGTGTAACAATTGCTATTGGCCCGGACGGTGATGTCAACAGCTTGGGGTGATGATGCTGCCGCAGGAATTTATTTTTGCTCGTTCCAATGATGGTGGCTTGACTTTACACCACCTGTTTTAGCTGCTTCGCTTGAAACTTATGTTTTACTTGGAATTTTTCTTAATAGCCATTTTGATGCTAATGGATTACCAAGTTTAGCTGTTGATTCAAGCACTTCTGCTAATCGCGGAACTCTTTATTTAACTTTTAGTTCACCTTCTCCTAGTAAACAAACTGATCGTTCAGATGTGTTTTTTGTTCGTTCCACTAGTCAAGGTGCAACTTGGAGTCAAGTTGCTAAAATTAATGATGATAATACTTTAACAGATCAATTTACGCCTTCTATTGCGTTAGCAATGATGGAACTGTTGGTTTAATGTGGTATGACAGACGAAAATGATGAATTATTTAATGGAATGTTAGAAGTTTATGGAACAACTTCTAGTGATGGCAGCTTAAGCTTTAGCCAAAATCAACGCATAAGTAATTCTAGTTGGGCGGTTCCACTAACTACCCCTGTAGGGATACGCAGTAACTATGATGATTATAATCAAATGAGTGCGGTTAATGGTGGATTTTTCTTTAATTGGGGTGATGATCGTAGTGGTAAAGACCTGATGTTTATGGGATAAAAAAACTACTTCCTTTTAATAACAGTAATTTTATTCTTGCTCCAGTTACACCAGCACAAAACCACATTATTGCAGCCAAAGAACGCAATTTAGATTAAAAGCCTTAAATGCTTCTAGTTCATTTACTTTATCTGCTCGTTCAGATACAAATTCAATTAGCTTTGAATTTGAAAACCGAAATACTGCCAATGGTCAAATGGTTAATGTCCGTGCAATTACCAATAGTAATGCCATTAGGTACTCATCCAGTTATTATTACAGCTACAAGCAGTGATGGAGCTATAACAAACACAACTTTTAAGGTTAAATGTTATTTCTGATAAAAATAATAGTTTCCTTTAAATGTTTCTAAGTCTATTAGCCGAAGCATTCAACCTCATACAGTTATAGATAAGCAAAGGTGCAATCAATAGTGTTTGGAGTGATGATAGAACTGGAGCTTTAAGAATTTATTATTCGTTCTACAGACAATGGAATTAGCTTTTACTGATCCTGTGGATGTTTCTTTAACTGATAATGCAAACATTAGCCCACAAATTTCTATTGCTCCAGATAATAGCATTCATATTGCTTGGCAAGAATGCCTTAGATATAGCCTGTCAAATAAGTTATAGCCGTTCAACAGACCAAAGGAAAAAGCTTTTCTTGAACCAAAATATTTCTCCAGATATAGAATTTTCTGAACTACCTAGCATTATCACTAATCCAAATGGTGAAGTAGTGGTTTTTGGGATGCAGCTAAATCTTTAGGTGAAGCAAAATTTGAAATTTTTGCTAGTAAATCTTCTAATAATGGTGAAATTTTTTCATTTCCTAATGCAGTTGTAAGCGATGGTGGAAGAAATCTCTTTACTACAGCAGCAACAAGCGATGGTAAAGGCACTAGTTATTTAGCTTATGAAAGTTGTAGCGTGGCAATTGTAGAATTGAGATAAAACGTTCTCAAAATGGTTTTGATACATTTGTTGATGGTGCAACGGCTTCCAGGAGATTTAAGTTTTGCTATTCGCCCTGCGCTTGCTACTACAGTGAAATGGTATAATCCAAGCACAATGAACAGTATCTTTACACGGACAAGGAAATCGTTTTGAGGATTTTGCCTCAACTTCTAATAACAATGGAGATCGCTTTAACACTCCTAAAATGTCTCACGTACTACAGAAACTTCTAATGATGCTAGTATCTTAACCATTAACCAACAAGTCTATATTGCATGGCGAGATCTTTCTACAGGAGATCTGATATTTTGCTAGTTAAATCTACTGATCAAGGTAATACTTTTTTCACAACCAACAAATATTACAATTAATAACACTATCTCACAGTTACCCACTCTAGTATCTGATTCTAGCAGCAGTGTTTATCTAATGTACCAGGATGAAATTGATGGTAATGATGAAATTTATTACTTAGAGTAGATGGAAACGCTCCTCCAGCAATGATTGATAGCTTTTCACCTGCTAGTGGGGCAATATCGGAACAACTCTAACAATAAGAGGTCGAGCTAGCACAAACCTCAACTATAACCATTGGAGGAGAACCAGCAAAATTCTTTTCTCTTCAGCAACAGAAATCGTTGCCATTATTCCAGATAAATAAAAGTGGAATAAATTTCTTTAACTACTCCAATGGTGTAGTTATTAGTAAAGATAATTTCACAATAACAACCCTGTTCTTACTTTACTTGCTCCTATAGGAAGAAAAAAATTAAAAGCAGGAAATAGTTTTGTTATTCGCTGGCAAGCAGAAAACTTTGATGTTGCTAGCTTTGATCCGCTTTTATCAATAGATGGTGGACATCTTTCCCAATGATAATTACTCAAAAATCTGGTTGCAACAGATGGGAATGTTTACCCGCATGGTTGTACCAAAAATAAAAACCAAAACAGCACGAGTTTCATTAGTTGCACGTACGCAAAATGGTTTAACTTTTACAGATAACAGCAAAAATAATTTCAAAATTAAAGCTAAGTAATTTCATAGACCTAGGGAAAAATATGACACCAGAAGAATTCCGCCAATTTGGTTATAAAATAATTGATTGGATTGCAGATTATCGAGAAAATCTATCTGATAAACGTGTAATGTCAGATGTCCTACCTCACAAATTAGTAAACAATTACCTTCTAACCCTCCAAATAAAAAGCAGAAAAGTTTTGAACAAATATTAACAGACTTAAATAAAAATATTACTAGGCATTACCCATTGGAATCATCCTAGTTTTTTTGCTTATTTTCCATCAAATGCTATTAGTTTCTGTCCTAGGAGAATTACTGGAATGCTGGATTAGGTGTGAATGAATGAGTTGGCAAACTAGCCCAGCGACTACAGAGCTAGAAGAAGTAGTAATGAATTGGCTAAGGCAAAAATGATTGGGCTACCAGAAAGTTTTGTCGGGAGTTATTCAAACACAGCTTTACAGCTACATTAGTAGCTTTACTTTGCGCGCGGAAAAAGTAGTAACTATAGTCAAACATAGCAGGCTTCAAGGCGAGGATTCACCTTTGTTATTTACACTCTGAACAAAGCCATAGTTCTGTTAACTAAAGCAGCACTTCTTGCAGGTTTTGGTAAAAATAACTTACGTTTAATTTGATACAGATAAAAAACTATTCAATGCAAGTTGAATTCATTAGCTAGTGCAATTAAACAAGATTTCGCAAATGGACTTAAGCCTTGCTATTATAGCTACAGTAGAACAACTTAACACAACTGCTGTAGATCCAATTAAAGAAATAGCTGAAATAGCTGAAAATATAATATTTGGCTACATATTGATGCAGCAATGTCAGGCTCAGCAATGATTCTGCCTGAATGCCGCTATATGTGGGACGGCGTGGAAAAGGCAGATTCCATATTATTTAATCCTCATAAATGGTTAGGTGTAGCCTTTGATTGTACAGCTTATCAGGCGTGACCCACAACATTTAATTCGAGTTATGTCTACTAATCCCACATATTTGCAGACTAACGTTGATGGACAAGTAAATAATTTTAGATTGGGCATTCAACTTGGGCGACGTTTTCGCGCCCTTAAACTTTGGTTTTAATTGTTGAGTAAGGTGTGTCGGGTCTACAAGGACGTATCAAACGAGATTTAGATAATGCTAATTGGTTAAAAGAACAAATTGAAACCAATCCCGAATGGGAAATTGTTGCCTCCAGTATTTTTCAAACCCTTTGTATAAGACATATACCTAAGCCTAATATGGATGAGCAAGCAATTGCTACACATAATTTAAAGCTTGGAGTAAAGAATCAATGACTCTGGAAAAGCTTTATTTAACGCCTTCTATAGTAAAAGGTAAACAATTTGTTCGTATTTCTGTTTGTTTGAAAACTACTGAAGTGAGAGTTAGAAACATTCGTGTATTTAATACAACAAGTAGTTAAAGAATCTTAAATTTATAAGACTAAGTTCCTCCCTCCAAAACTTATTTTTACATTTTTTTGGTTAAATTATCTATCAAGTTTTTATTAGGATTTGTTAGATACATTACATAGACTCAAGAGAAACTCTACACTGCTATATAATGTTTTCCCTTTTAATCCCTTATAATAAAATCAATCAGAGAAATCCTATTAGAGTAACCTACTGTAAAGGAGGGTAAGTGAGGAAAAAAATTTTACCTCGTTAGCCTTAGCTTAATTTTCGCATTTGTAGTTCTGGACAACTAGCAAATGTACGATATTTCTAATCTGGTGCAACTAAGCAAGTTTGACCCAGGCAATGTATAGATGAGCAAAGGCATTTAATAAGATGGTGAGTCATATCGAATAAGTTTAAAAACTTGCAAACCAATTTATAAGGAGAACACTTCTCAAGAAGAAGGATCAGTTTGCCTTCACAATTAAACCCACCGACGCTACGAAATAATAATAACTACTGATGGTTTTAACACTCAAACAACTCGCTTGATTTAATATTGGGCCCTACAGGTGCTAGCAAATTTTTTTCGAAAATAGGTGCTACTTCAAATCATTAAAGTAGTTGCTCAAAGTAGTAGTGTTGATGGCGAAAAACAGAAAATAGCGGCAATATTGATGAGGTAATATTGAGTCTTTACCAATTAACCGACGCAATTTTTTAGATTTTTCTTAACTCACACCAAGAGCAGTTACAGATGAACCCACGCCAACAAGGAACACACATTGTTAGCTCAATGCTAGCTTTAATGGGCAAAGCCCGTTTTAACAATCTTTACTGTGGTTTAGAGAATAATGGGCCTGTTGGAGGTTCTGTTGGGTCCAATTTTTTGAGCCAAGATGCTGTACAGGAATTTCTGTTGTTTCGTAGATAGCTATTCTGCCAGTGGATTTAATCGTGCGTTTTAGCAGGAATTGTTAATTGTTACTCGCGGGTGGTGGAAATGAATTATGGTAATACATTTCTTCTTACGCAATGATACCATTATTTGGACGCATTGCTAATATTGAGCCAGAATTTAAGCAATATCAATTTGTGGCTTTTGTTGTGGCCCAATCAAAAAAGAAAAAAGCTTTTTTATTTTCTTTCTTCGTTTGAGCGTTTATCAATAAACAAAAATAATATTACAACAGTAGATGAATCTAGGGTCACGGCCAAGCGTCAAGGATTTTTACTAATATGGTCGGTTCCATTTTCTCAAGCAACCACATTTATACTTACAGAACTGATTTTAAATAAACCAATGATACCTTTATGGTGCGCTATAACTTTGGTGGCTCATATAATGGTGCGGCTGAACCTTTGGCGTTTAATTGGTGAAACGAATACAGAGGCAAAAGCCAGAGAAATGCAATTGCTTTTAATAAACACTTATATTAATGCTGGCCTTGCATCTAGTAAAAACAAAACGTCTACTACCGAGTAATAGAGAAATTACCTATCTGTAACAGGCGAATAGGTGATCCACAAGTACAAATATTTGCTCCTGAAGGAAGGATTGTATTAGGTCAGGAAGTTCTTTCCTACCACAAGTTAAGAGATTACAGATACAGGTCACTTTAGAAATACACAACACGTCTCCTTTCTAATGAGGCCAAAACAAATAAAATTTTGGTATAGACTTAAAATATATCCGTTTTACTGCACCTCTTGACTTTTTGTGCATAGAGGTTTATCTGTATTTACCCCATTGATTTAACTCCATTTATTGGTACTCCTACATGAACAAGCCCACAAACATTTGACCTAAACACGCACTTCCAGAACAAGGAGCACTTAAAGGCGAAACCCTTGAATTCATGTCTTAGCTCAAGCGGCAGGTTTTCCAGCAAATCTTTAATTTAGAAACTTCTCATTCCCTACTTTTCTTGCATGAAGGTTTTTCTGACCGTGCATTAGAAAATCTGCCATGTCGTTAGTTACTCCCATTTGACCAAAAACGACATAAAATAAGCTCTTAACTTCACCC